>NZ_CP024588.1:1982500-2130000 GCF_002754815.1 Roseomonas sp. FDAARGOS_362
GAACTGGCATTCTCCCGATCGAGGCTCACGGGCGGCGATTCCTTTCGATGGTGCGAGGCGAGCACGGCGCGGATCGCGGCGGCGTGCCAGCCGGTGCCGGCATCGTCGCCCGCGCGCAGCCGAATGATGGCGGTGGCGAGCAGGCTGCGCGGATAGGGCGTGCCGGCGAGGATGGCGCGCGTCACCTCCCCGGCGAGCAGAGGCGGGATGTTGTCGAACTTCTCCTGCAGGGCGACGGTCTTCACCAGCAGACGGTTCACCGAGGGCGGCAACGCGCGCCAGGGCGGCGGCTCGATCGCCAGCGCCGCATAGTGGTCGGCTAGCCTACGGGCAAAGACGGTGAAGTCGTCCGACAGCCAGAAGCGCACGGAAAGACGCGCGGCATTGGGTGCGAGGCCCAGGATGTGGAAGCGCACGCCCTCGGTGAGCTTCGGGTCGGCGTCGCGCAGCGGGCGGCCCTCATGCAGCGCGGCGAGAAGGGCGCGCAGCTTCGCGGCCTCCTCGCCGTCGCGCGCCGGATCACCCTCCGGGGCGGGCGGGTTGAACAGGGTATCGAAGGCGCTCTCGGCCGCCTCGGCTGTCTCCTCGCCGACATCCGAGGCATCGGCCCAGAACACCACGGTGGTGTCGCCGACCGGGCGCGGCAGGCGATTGCGGCTGCCGCGGTCCAGCATGCGGTTCAGCGCGGCGCCGTAGCGGAAGGCGACCGCCTCCGAGGTCGGGGCATTCGCGCCCTGCTCCTGGCCGTAGGAACCGAAGGCTTCGAGGTTGAAGGAGACCAACGCCGCGCCGGAACTCTGCGCGCCCTCCACCCCCTTGATGGTCGGGTGCAGCCGCGTGATCGGCGCCTCCATGCCGGAAACGAGGCAGATGGCGCGCTTCCCCTCGCCACCCCCGCGCGCCGCGACCAGAGCGCGCGCGGCCTCCCGTTCATGCAGATAGCGGTGCTCGCCCTCCAGCGCGAAGATCAGGTTGACGTCCAGCATCTCCGCCTCGAAAGGCGGCGCGTCGAAGCGTTCTGGCTGCCAGGCTTCCAGGAAGCGGCGCAGTGCGAGCAGCCCCGGGTCCTTCGTTTCCGCCAGCAGGTCCAGATGGAGCTTGCGGAAGGCCGCGTGCTCGTCGGCGGTGCGGCGCCCCTGGCCGGCAGTGCGGCCGAGCACATAGGCGCTCTTGTCCCAGAGCAGATTGGGCGAGATGCCCGCCGTCCGCTTGACGGCGGCCGGCACTTCCACCAGGCGAGGCTGCAGCTTCCTGCCGACTTGCTCACGCAAGTCCTTCTGATTGACCGGCTCGCCCTCCGGGGAGAGCAGGATGGCAAAGCCGATCTTCTCGCGGGAGTAGCCGGGCGCCTCCGCCTCCCCCCGCGCTGCCATACGGTCATAGTAGCGGTCGAGCGATTGAAGGATGGTCACGTCGCGCTGCCCTCCTCCAGGCAGGCGCGCACATCCACCACCCCGTCACGCATCCGTGCCCGGAAGAAGCGCGAGACCGCGCCCGCCTCATGGTCGATGTCGTGCAGCATCCAGCCCAGGTCGCGGTCGCGCTGGTCCGGCGGCAGGGTGCTCGCCGGCAGCGGGGCCCCGGGCGGGAGCAGCGCGAACTCCGCGGCGAACTCCCGTGTGCCGAGGCAGGGGCGATGGAAGCACTGCCCGGCCTCGGCGCGCCGGTTGAACATCGACAGGTGCTTGGCCGGCGTGTCCTCGGCGCCAGCGCGCGGCGTCATGACGAAATGCGCCTCGATCACATAGGCAACGTCGACGAGCAGGGTGGCGGCCCGCTGCTGCCGCACCTCCTCCATCACCATCCCCAGCCCGGCGACGGAGCCTGCCCGCATGGCGCGTTCCGCCGTGGGGCCGGGGATCTTGCTGGACACCTCGTTGCGGCGGAAGGACTGGAAGCGGATCGGGCGAAGGACATGGAGCCGGTCCACCACCCAGCGGATCGCCGGCTTCCAGTGGATCGCTTCCAGAATGCCGCGCGCGGCGGAAGGGGTGATGACGTCGTAGGAAACACGCTCGACCTTCATCTCCGGGCGGGAGAAGCAGGCGCGGTCACCCCAGACATGCAGCCGGACGCCGAAGCTCATGCCGGGTGCCACGAAAACAGCATGTCTCCCTCCCGAGTTGGCCCGCATCCAGAACGCGAAGATGCCAGACCGATTCGCATCTGGCCCCGTGGAGAAAGATATACGCTCCGTCGTCGCGCGAAAGATGTTCTGGGGACGATATCGTTACGGGAAAATCCCACCGCCCCGATCCTGAGCCGCGGCCGGCAGACGAGGTCTCACCATACATTCTCCTCCACCCGCCGGAGCAGCGCACTGTCCCCCAGCCGCAACCCCGTCTGCTGGTCGTAAGGCGCCTCGGCCACGAAGGTCAGCAGTGCATCGCCCAGCCCGACATGCACCGGGCGCAGTGCCCCTGTCGCGAGCCACTGCGCCCGCGCTTGCCGCGGCACGGACACCGTGTAAGGCTGCAGCTTCCGCAGGTCGGCGGGCAGTGGCCGATCCATCGCCTCGATCTTCCGCAGCAGCTCCTTGGCCTCCGAATCCCAGGCGACGACGACCGGCAGCATGGTTTCGTCGATCAGCCGGAAGGCCTCGGACAGGCTGCGGAAGGGGAACTCGCCGCTCCTCCGCCCCTCGGCGAGGGCCGGCAGCACGCCGCGATACCCGTCCACCATGGTCGCATCCAATGCCTCGTCACCCTGCGTCCAGTACAGCGCCTGGAAGTAGGCCCGGATGGCCTCCAGCCCCAACGGGTCCTCCGTGCGCCCCAGCACGCCCTGCGCCGCCTGCCGGAACCGCTTCAGGCTGTGCGGCACCTTGTCCTCCTGCGGCGTGAACACCACCACCCGCCCGGCCGGCAGCTCCCCATGACGGTTGCAGCGGCCCGCCGCCTGGGCGATGGAATCCAGCCCCGCCTCGGCACGCCAGACCTCGGGCAGCGAGATGTCCACGCCTGCCTCGATCAGGCTGGTGGAGACCAGCCGCACCGGCCCACCGTCACGCAGCCGCTTCCGCGCCTGGGCGAGCACCTCCCGACGGTGCTTCGCGCACATCAGCGTGCTGAGATGCATCGCCCCGGGCAGTTCGCGGATCGCTTCGTACAGCGCCGCGGCATGCGCGCGGCTGTTGACGATGCACAGCATCTGCGGCTGGTCCGCGAAGCGCGTGGCGATTGCGGCGTCGGATACGGGCTGCGGCATCACCTCAACCCGCACGCGCTTCAGCGCGGCGTAGAGGGCACGGGGCTCCGGGGCCAGCTCGCGCGTGTCGTCGAGGTCGAATCCGCCCTTGAAGCCGTCCTTCTGTCGCAGCGCCGGCTGGGTCGCGGTGCAGAGCACGACGCTGCTGCCGTAGTTGCGCGCCAGCTCCTCCAGCGCCGCCATGCAGGGGCGCAGCACTGGCAGCGGCAGGGTCTGTGCCTCGTCCAGCACGATCACCGCCTTGGCCAGGTTGTGCAGCTTGCGGCAGCGGGAGGTGCGGCTGGCGAAAAGGCTCTCGAAGAACTGCACCGCGGTGGTGACGACGATCGGCGCGTCCCAGTTCTCCGCCGCGCGCTTCAGCCGGGTGAGGCTGTCCGGCTCCGTCCCCTCCTCCGATTTCGGGCCTTCCCAGTCCACGCCGGAATGGTGCTCCAGCACGTCGTCCTGCGTGCCCAGGGCGCTGCGGAACACGTCGACGGTCTGTTCGATGATCGCGGTGAAGGGCACCACACAGACCACGCGCCGCAGCCCATGCCGGCGCGCATGCTCCAGCGCGAAGGCGAGCGAGGTCAGCGTCTTGCCGCCGCCGGTGGGCACGGTGAGGGTGAAGAGGCCCGGTGCCAGCGCGGCCTTCGCCCGCGCATGCTTCAGCACCCGCTGCCGCAGCGCGTTGATATCGGGCGCTCCCGTCGTCGGCAGGGCTGCCAGGGACGCTTCGAGTCGCTGGCGGAGCATGTCCAGCGGGCTATGGCCGCCGCGGTGCGGGGCCCCGCCCCTGGACCGGGCAAAGAAGGCCTCCGTCGCCAGGAAATCGGCATCCACCAGGCACGAGAACAGCATCCGCGTCAGGAATGCCTGGGAGAAGCCGGGATGAGGGGAGGGCTGGAAGCCGGCTGGCGGCACCATCGCCTGGGCGGGCGGCAAGGGGCCGGTATGCGCCTGCCACCCATCATATGGTTCCAGCCGGTAATCCACACCGAAGCGCGTGGCCCGCAGTTTCTTGCCATCGGCCAACCCAGCATGGTGCGCCGCGATGATGCCAGCCAGCAGCCATCCCACCCCTTTTGGATAGCTGTTCAGGGCCTCCCTTGCTCCGGCCGTGGAATGGTCCGGTCCCTTACGACCTGGGACCGCCGGGGACGCGATGTAGGCCTGATAAGCGCTGGAGACTTTTCCGATGTCATGAAGGAGGCCGGCGATTCGCGCCATTTCTGACCATCCAAAGGCGGCTGCGAAGGAAGCCGCCCGGGTGGAGACATCCTGAAGATGGGAAGAGAGTTCCTCCCAGGAAACGGCTTCCTTGCCTTGAATGGAATGGGCGTACTTCCGCATTGACCTTCCCGATCGTTCTTCTGTGACAGTATCTCTGGTTCCTGCCGGAGGTTGTCGACAGCCGCGGCCAGACGATCGACTTCCTGCTCTCGGCCAGGCGGGACGCGGCGGCCGCGAAGCGCTTCTTCCGCAAGGCGCTGGGGCAGCCGCATACGGTCAACCCTCGTACCATCACGGTGGACAAGAACCCGGCCTGTCCGTCTGCCATCGAGCAGTTGAAAGGGAATGGCGAGCTGTGGCGCTTCTCCCGCCTGCGGCAATGCAAGTTCCTCAACAACATCGTGGAACAGGACCATCGGCGCGTGAAACGCCTGGTCAGACCGGGGCCTGGCTTCGGCAGTTTCCATATGGCGCGACGAACACTGGCGGGCCGCGAGGCGATGGCCATGAACGGGAAGGGACAGGTTCGGTATATCGGCGGGCGGGACATGCGGGTCCAGGCGAGTTCCATCGCCGAGCTGTTCCAGGCTGCTGCCTGATCCGCCTGCTATCCACGCCATTTGCTGCCCGCCGCAAACTGCGCAACACAACCAACGAGGATGTCCAGCACCACCTCGTGCCGGTCTACCGCTCACCGGAAATAGTGCAGCACGCCATTGATGCGCAGAAGCACCTCATCGAGGTGCCAGATGTCGCTCGGCTTCGGACGGCGCCGCCGCAGCTTGGCCGCGAACTCCGGGCCGAACTTCCGGCACCAGCCCCGGATGCTCTCGTGCGTGACGGTGATGCCCCGCTCCGCCAGGATCAGTTCCCCCCGACCCGCAGCCGGAAGATCCCGATTCCCTACGATAAGGCACTCTACCGCCAGAGCCATCGCATCGAGGATTGGCGCCGCGTCGCCATGCGCTACGACCGCTGTGCCCATACCTTCCTCTCAGCCATCTCCCTCGCCGCCACCGTCCTCTTCTGGATCAATGAGTCCTGCGCCTAGGCGGCCAGGACCACCCCCATGGCTGCCGTCAGGACGACGGCCAGCCAGACCGGAACCCGCCACCAGACCAGTGCAGCGAAGGCCAGCACGGCAATGGCGAAGTCGGCAGGGGTACGGACGGTGGATATCCAGATCGGGTCGAACAGGGCCGCGGCGAGGATGCCGACGACCGCGGCGTTGACGCCCTGCATGGCAGCGCGTGCCGCCGGCCGGTGCCGCAGCGCGTCCCAGAAGGGCAGCATGCCGTACATCAGCAGGATGCCCGGCAGAAACACCGCCAGCAACGCGAGCACCGCCCCGGCAATGCCGTTCGGCGCCAGATTCTGCGCGGCGCCCACGAAGGCGGCAAAGGTGAAAAGCGGCCCGGGCACCGTCTGGACCACGCCGTAGCCCGCGAGGAACCGGTCGGCGCTGATCCAGCCGGCTGGCACATAGGCACGCTCCAGAAGCGGCAGCACGACGTGCCCGCCGCCGAAGACCAGCGACCCGGCCTGGTAGAATGCCTCGACCGTGGCGACCGCGTGGGACCCGGTGACCGTGGCCAGCACGGGCAGGCCGATCAGCAGGACGGGGAACAGGACGAGGGCTGCGGCCGCGGCACCGCGAGAAACCTGGAACGGCATCGCCGCGCCCGGCGGCCCCGCATCGCCGCCCCGGTAAAGGACAAGGCCCGCCGCGCCACCGGCGAGGATCACGCCGACCTGGGTGAAGGCGAAGGGCAGGAGCAGGACCGCGACGGTGGCCAGCACCGCGATCGTCCGCCGCGGCCGATCCGGGCACAGGCTTCCCCCCATGCCACGGACGGCCTGCGCCACCACGGCGACAGCAACCAGCTTGAGGCCATGCACGATGCCCACGCCCATGCCGCCCGTCGCCCACTCCACCCCATAGGCCGCCAGCAGCATCACCACGGCCGACGGCAGGGTGAAGCCGAGCCAGGCCGCGCACCCGCCGGGCAGGCCGCCCCGCAGCACGCCGAGCGAGAAGCCGACCTGGCTGCTGGCCGGACCTGGAAGAAACTGGGCCAGCGCGACGAGATCGGCATAGCCCTTCTCGTCGAGCCAACGGCGGCGGGTCACGAACTCGTCCTGGAAATAGCCGAGATGGGCGACCGGTCCACCGAAGGAGGTCAGGCCCAGGCGAAGAAAGAGCAGCAGGATTCCGAGAAAGCTCCCGCGCTGATCCCCGGCATTCTCCGGGCGCCGGGAACAACGGGAAAGGCCGTCCATGCGCAGTTCCTTCAGGGAACGGCAATCTGGGTCACGGGCTGCGACCTGTCCAATGAAGATCCCGAATCGCGGCCCGATGCCGCGGAGAGGCCGTCCAAGGCCGGCAGCGGCCATGACACCTCCCATCCCTCACCAACAAAAGGAAAATCTTCCTAATTGCGGCCCACCGTGCTACACTTCTTCCCATGCTCCTCCCCCGCCTCTCCCCACCCCAGCCCTTTCGCCCCCTCACCGATGCCGAGTGGCACGCCCTCCTCCCCTATCTCCTCCCCCGCACCCCGGCCGGCCGCCGCGTCGCGGACCTCCGCCGCCGCATGGACGCCATCTTCCATCTCGCCCTCACCGCCTCCCCCTGGCGCGCACTGCCCGCCCACTACGGCAACCCCGACAGCATCGCCCGCCATTTCCGCCGCCTCACCCATGCCGGCCTCTGGGAACACCTCCTCAAGGTTCTGGCCACCGCCGCCCCCACCCACCCGCTCCGCGCCATCGAGCACCGGATCTGCCGCGCCGCCCGCCGCGCCCACCGCATCCTGGGCTTCCGCCTGGTCCTGCTCGCCCGCCGCCTGGGGCTCCGCTCCGCCCTCCCCGGCCCGCCCTGGCTGCTGCCCGATCCCGATTTGTCCGAAACCCTCGCCCACGCCAAAATCCCTGTCTTCACAGGCGCCTACGGCACTATCGGCCCCTACCGTGCCCTGCTCCGGACGTTGCGCGCCCTCCACCGCACCGCCGCCGGCCGCGCGCGCCTGCCCAACCGCCTGCGCCACGCCTGGCCATGACCCCGCCGCCCCTCCCTCCGGGAAAACCGCGCCCCCGGAACCACAGATCCGGCTTTCCGTCCCCCGCCCTGCCACCACCCGCCCCCCTGGCGCGTTGTGCGCGGCAACGAGCCTTGCGCCCCCGGCGCGGCCCTGAGCACGGAGAGCCGAAACAGTGATCCCCGAAACCCCGCGTGCGACGGCGCGTCTGCAGTTCCACAAGGACTTCACGCTGGACGACGCGGTGCCGCTGGTGCCCTATTACAAGGCGCTCGGCATCAGCCACCTCTACGCCTCGCCGCTGCTCAAGGCGCGCCCCGGCTCCACCCACGGCTACGACATCGTGGACCCCACCCGAATCAACCCGGAGGTCGGGGGAGAGGAAGCCCTGCAACGCCTCGTCGCCGCCCTGCACGCGGCGGACATGGGCCTCATCCTCGACATCGTGCCCAACCACATGGGCGTGGGCGGCGCCGACAACGGCTGGTGGCTGGACGTGCTGGAATGGGGCCCGCGCTCGCCCTTCGCCAGCTTCTTCGACATCGACTGGAACCCCGCCGACCCGGCGCTGAAGGACAAGCTCCTCGCCCCCTTCCTCGGCGGCCCCTATGGCACCGTGCTGGAATCGGGCGACCTCGCCCTGCATTTCGAGCCGGAAAGCGGCAAGATCTACGCCGAGTATTTCGAGCACCGCTTCCCCATCGCCCCCGCCACCTATGCGACGATCCTGCGCGCCACCGGCGACGCCTCGCTCGACGGCATCGCCCAGGTCTTCGCCGGCATCGCACAGCCGGGGAGCGCGGAGGCCATGCGCGCCGCCGCCGGCGTGGCGCTGGACGTCCTCGCCCGCTTCGCGAAGGAACCGGGTGGACAGGCCAGGATCGCATCCGTCCTCGCCGCCTTCGACCCGAAGCAACCCGAGAGCCGCACCCGCCTGCACCATCTGCTGGAGGCGCAGAACTACCGCCTCGCCTGGTGGCGCGCCGCCACCGACGAGATCAACTGGCGCCGCTTCTTCGACGTCACCAGCCTGGGCGGCCTGCGCCAGGAGGTCCCCGAGGTCTTCGAGGCCACGCACGAGCTGATCCTGAAGCTCTATGCAGAGGGCGCGATCGACGGCGTGCGCGTGGACCATGTGGACGGCCTCGCCGACCCGCGCGCCTATTGCCGCAAGCTCCGCCGCCGCCTGCGCGCCGCCGGCCGCCACCGCCCTGCCACCGCGCCGAAGGGGGAGCCGCTCCTGCTGGTCGAGAAGATCCTCGCCCCGCACGAGCGCCTGCGCCAGGACTGGATGGTGGACGGCACCACCGGCTACAACTTCATGGACGAGGTCGCGGGCCTCCTCCACGACCCGGCCGGCGAGGAACGCCTGACCCGGCTCTGGGCCGACCTCACCGCCCGCTCCCCCCGCTTCGAGGACGAGGCCCGCGAGGCCCGCCGCCAGATCCTGCGGGAGAACCTCGCCTCCGAGCTGAACGGCACCGCCACCGCCCTGCACCGCATCGCCCAGACCGACCTCGCCACGCGCGACTTCACCCTCACCGCGATCCGCCGCGCCATCTCCGAGGTCCTGGCGCATTTCCCCGTCTACCGCACCTACGTCTCCATGGCCGGCCGCAACGAGGAGGACGAGCGCACGCTGGAATGGGCGCTCGCCGGCGCCCGCCGCACCGTGCGCGCCACCGAGCGTCCCCTGCTCGACCTGCTCGATGGCTGGCTCGGCGGCGAGGTGCCGCGCAGCCTGCCCATCGCCGGCCGCCGCCAGCGCCTGCGCGCCGCGGTGCGCTTCCAGCAGCTCTCCGCCCCCGTCGCCGCCAAGTCGGTCGAGGACACCGCCTTCTACCGCTACGGCCGCCTGATCTCGCGCAACGAGGTCGGCTCCGAACCCGGCCACCTCACCGAAAGCCCCGCCTCCTTCCACGCCATGTGCCGGGAACGCGCGCGCCACTTCCCGCGGGAGATGCTCGCCACCGCCACCCACGACCACAAGCGCGGCGAGGACAACCGCATCCGTCTCGCGGTCATCTCGGAGCTGCCGGAGGAATGGGCCACGGCGCTGACCCGCTGGACCCGCCTGAACAACAGCCTGAAGCGCGAGGTGGACGGCACCCCGGCGCCGGACGCGGTGGACGAGCTGATGCTCTACCAGACCCTGGTCGGCGCCTGGCCGCTGGATCTCGACCCCGCGGACGAGCAGGGCGTGCAGGACCTCATCCAGCGCGTCGCCGCCTGGCAGGAGAAGGCCCTGCGCGAAGGCAAGCGCCGCTCGGAATGGGCCGTGCCGAACGAGGCCTATGAATCCGCCTGCCAGGACTTCCTGCGCAACATCCTGGCCGCCGACCGCGCCAGCCACATGCGGGAGGAGATCGCCGGCTTCGCCCTGCGCCTCGCCCCCGCCGGGGCGGTGAACGGGCTGGCGCAGACGCTGATCCGCTGCACCTCCCCCGGCATCCCGGACCTGTACCAGGGCACGGAGTTCTGGGACTTCTCCCTGGTGGACCCGGACAACCGCCGCCCGGTGGACTTCCCCGCCCGGCGGGCGGCGCTGGAGGCGGGCGAGTCCCCCGCCGGCCTCCTTTCCCACTGGAAGGACGGGCGGGTGAAGCAGGCAGTGATCGCCCGCGCCCTGGCGCTCCGCGCCCAGCGGCCGGAGCTCTTCGCGGAGGGCGACTACCTGCCCCTGGAGATCCAGGGCGCGAAGGCGGCGCACCTCCTGGCCTTCGCCCGGCGCCGGGGAGGCCAAGCGGCGATCACGGTGGTCACGCGCCTGCCGGCGGCCCTGCTGGGCGAGGCGGGGCAGCCCCTGGTCCCCGCCGAGGCCTGGGGCGACACCGCCATCCTCCTGCCGCCGGACATGCCGGGGGCGCTCACCGACGTGCTGAACGGCGGAGAGGTGCCAGCCCCGGATGGCTCGCTCCGCGCCGCCACCCTGCTCGCGCGGCTCCCGGTCGCACTGCTCTCCCTTGGTTGAGTTCCACGAAGCGATCCGAAACCAGGCCGGGCGCCTTGCCCGGCCGGTTTTTTCCCTGGACGTAACGGGCGCCTATCCGCACAACCATGACAAGAAGCCTTGGAACCGCTCGCGAGGCGCGAGAGGATGGGCCCAGATCTCCCCGCTTCCGCCCTTCCAGGAGGACATGCCCGCGTGAACATCACCGACCTGCCCGCCCCCGCCCGCGAGGCGACCGAAGGCGCGGTCTCGCCGGAGACCTTCCGCCAGAGGATCCTCGACCGGCTGACGTATCAGGTCGGCGGCTCGCCGGAACGGGCAAGCAAGCGGGACTGGTTCCTGGCCACCGCCCTGGCGACGCGCGACCTGGTGATGGACCACTGGCGCTCCTCGAATGCCGACACGCTGGCCCGGGGCGACAAGCGGGTCTGCTACCTCTCGATGGAGTTCCTGATCGGCCGGCTGCTGGCGGACACGCTGGGCAACCTGCGGATCACCGAGACGGCGCGGGAGGCCCTGTCGGGCCTCGGCGTGGATCTCGATGCCATCGCCGCACAGGAGATGGACGCGGCCCTGGGCAATGGCGGGCTCGGCCGGCTGGCCGCCTGCTTCATGGAAAGCCTGGCAAGCCTCGGCATCCCCGCCTTCGGCTACGGCATCCGCTACGAGCACGGGCTGTTCCGGCAGGTGATCCCCGCCGACGGCACCCAGCACGAACTGCCGGAGGACTGGCTCTCCCTCGGCAATCCCTGGGAGTTCGAGCGCGCCAACCTGCGCTACAAGGTCGGCTTCGGCGGCCACGTGGCGGTGGATGGCGGGCGGCTCGTCTGGCATCCCGGGGAGACGGTGCGCGCCATCCCCTACGACACGCCCGTCACCGGCTGGCGCGGCAAGCGCATCAACACGCTGCGCCTCTGGTCGGCCCGGGCCAGCGACCCGCTGCACCTCGCCGCCTTCAATCATGGCGACCATCTGGGCGCGCAGGCTGAGCGGATCAGGGCGGAATCCATCTCCCGCGTGCTCTACCCGGGCGACGAGACCCCGGCCGGGCAGGAGCTGCGCCTGCGCCAGGAATACTTCTTCGCCTCGGCCTCGCTGCAGGACGTGCTGCGCCGCCACGTGGCGGAGTTCGACCGGCTGGACAATCTCGCCGACAAGGTCGCGGTGCAGCTGAACGACACGCATCCGGCGATCGGCGTGTCGGAGCTGATGCGCCTGCTGGTCGACATCCACCACATGGAATGGGACCTGGCCTGGGACATCACCCGCGCCGTCACCTCCTACACCAACCACACGCTGATGCCGGAGGCGCTGGAGACCTGGCCGGTCTCGCTGCTCGAACGCCTGCTGCCACGCAACATGCAGATCATCTACATGATCAACGCCCGGCACCTCGACACCGTGCGGAAGGAGCAGGGCGCGGACGACCGCCTGCTCGCCGCCGTCTCCATCATCGACGAGGAACACGGCCGCCGCGTGCGCATGGGCCATCTCGCCTTCATCGGGTCGCACCGGATCAACGGCGTCTCGGCGCTGCACACGCAGTTGATGAAGGACACGGTCTTCGCCGACCTGAACCGCGTCTGCCCCGGCCGCATCACCAACAAGACCAACGGCATCACCTTCCGCCGCTGGCTGCTGCGCGCCAATCCCGGCCTGACCAGGCTCCTGGTGGACACGCTGGGGGAGGAGGTGCTCGACAATCCGGAGAAGCTCGCCGGGCTGGTGCCGCATGCGGAGGAGGCGGAGTTCCGCCGCCGCTTCGCCGCGCAGCGCCGTGTCGCCAAGGAGAAGCTCACCCGCCTCATCCACGACCGGATCGGTCTCGCCGTCGATCCCGACGCGCTGTTCGACGTGCAGATCAAGCGCATCCACGAATACAAGCGCCAGCTCCTGAACATCCTGCAGGCGGTGGCGCTCTACAACGCCATGCGGGCACGGCCGATGAACGAATGGGTGCCGCGGGTGAAGATCTTCGGCGGCAAGGCGGCGGCCAGCTACTGGCAGGCCAAGCTGATCATCCGGCTGGCGCATGACGTGGCGCGCGTGGTCAACAACGATCCCACCCTGAACGGCATGCTCAGGATCGCCTTCCTGCCGAACTACAACGTTTCCCTCGCCGAGGCGATCATCCCCGCGGCCGACCTGTCGGAGCAGATCTCCACCGCCGGGCTGGAGGCCTCGGGCACCGGCAACATGAAGCTGGCGCTGAACGGCGCGCTGACCATCGGCACGCTGGACGGCGCCAATGTCGAGATCCGCGAGCATGTCGGCGCGGAGAACATCTTCATCTTCGGCCTGACCGCCGATCAGGTGACACGGAAGAAGGCCGCCGGCTACGACGCCCGCGAGGCGGTGGCGGCCTCTCCCGCCCTGTCGCAGGTCCTCGATGCCATCCGCGGCGGCGTCTTCTCTCCGGACGAACCGGACCGCTATGCCGGGCTGGTGGACGGGCTGCTGAACGACGACCGCTTCCTGGTGACGGCGGATTTCGACAGCTACGACGCCACGCAGCGCGAGGTCGCGGCCCGCTGGCGCGAGCCGGAGTCCTGGTGGCGCAGCGCGGTGCTGAACACCGCCCATGTCGCCTGGTTCTCCTCCGACCGCACGATCCGCGAATATGCCGAGGATATCTGGGACACGCCGCCGCGATGAGGCGGGAGGTCCCGCCCCCGGCCCGCTTATCGCATGATCTCGTGGTACAGCGCCGCGTACTGGCGGGCCGGGCGGGACCAGCCCACATCCGCCGTCATGGCGTTGTGCTGCATCCGCTCCCAGGTGGCGCGGTTGCGCCACAGGACGCCGAGGCGGGCAAAGGCCAGTTCCAGCGCCTCCCGCGTCGTGGGCGCGAATTGCAGGCCGTTCGCCACCCCGGCCGCCAGCGCCGCTTCGTTGGCGTCGATCACCGTGTCGGCCAGGCCGCCGACCCGCGAAACCAGCGGCAGGGCGCCATAGCGCAGCGCGCAGAGCTGGGTGAGGCCGCAAGGCTCGAAGCGCGAGGGCACCAGCAGCGCGTCGCAGCCCGCCTGGATGCGGTGCGCCAGGGCCTCGTCATAGCCGAGCACGGCACCCACCCGTCCAGGCCAGGCCTGGGTGGCGGAAAGGAAGCCTTCCTCCAGCGTCTTGTCGCCCGCGCCGAGCAGGGCGAGTTGCATGCCGCCCTCGGTCAGCGCCGGCAGGGCGGCGAGGACGAGGTCCATCCCCTTCTGCCAGGTCAGCCGGCTGACCACGCCCAGCAGCGGCGCCAAGGCATCCACCTCCAGCCCCATCGCCGCCTGCAACGCTGCCTTGTTCGCGGCCCGTCGCTCCGGATGCTTCCGGTCATAGGGCTCGGCCAGCAGGAGATCGGCGGCGGGGTCCCAGACCGTCTCGTCGATGCCGTTCAGGATGCCGGAGACATCCGCCCCGCGCGAGCGCAGCAGGCCGTCGAGCCCCATGCCTCCCTCCGGCGTACGGATCTCGGCGGCGTAGCTGGGCGAGACGGTGGTGATCCGGTCGGCGAAGTAGAGCCCGGCCTTCAGGAAGCCGATGGCGCCGTAATACTCCACCCCGTCGATCGACCAGGCTTCCGGCGGCAGGCCCAGTTCCGCCAGCAGGTGCGGCGGGAACTGCCCCTGGAAGGCGAGGTTGTGCACCGTCATCACGGTGCCCGGGCGGCGCCCCTCGCCATAATGCAGATAGGCCGGGGCGAGGCCGGCCTGCCAGTCATGTGCATGGACGATATCGGGCGTGAAACCGGGCAGCAGGCCCCGCGCCAGCCGCTCGGCCACGCGGCCCAGCGCGGCGAAACGCTGGGCGTTGTCGGGCCAGTCGCCCTCCGGCCCGGCATAGGGGTTGCCCTCGCGCCCGTAGAGATGCGGCGCCTCGATCGCCAGCACTTCCAGCTCCCCCGCCCGCCCCGACAGCAGCCGGGCCGGGCTGCCGAAGAGGTCCGGCAGTTCCGCCGCGACCTCCCCGTCCTCCAGCCGCCGCAGCACGGCGGGATAGCCGGGCAGCAGCGTGCGGGCGGCGAAGCCCTCCCGCGCCAGGGCTGCCGGCAAGGCGCCCGCGACATCGGCCAGCCCGCCGGTCTTGATCAGCGGATAGGCCTCCGAGGCCACCGACAGGACGGAAGGCATCAGTCGGACAGCCGGTCGATCATCGGCTGGGTGATCAGGCAGACGCCCTTGTCGGTCCGGCGGAAGCGCCGCGCGTCCAGTTCCGGGTCCTCGCCCACCACCAGCCCTTCCGGAATTCTGACCTCGCTGTCTATGACGACGTTGCGCAGGCGCGCATGACGCCCGATGTCGCAACGGGGAAGGATCACGGAGTTCTCGATCTCGCCATAGGAATGCACGTGCACGCTGGGGAAGATCAGCGACTTCCGCACCAGCGTGCCGGACACGATGCAGCCGCCCGAGATCAGGGAATCCATGGCCTGGCCGCGCCGGTCGTCGTCGTCATGGACGAACTTCGCCGGCGGCGTCAGCTCGCTGTAGGTCCAGATCGGCCATTCGTGGTCATAGAGGTCGAGCGCCGGCACCACGTCCGTCAGGTCCACATTCGCCTGCCAGTAGGCATCCACCGTGCCGACATCGCGCCAATAGGCCTCGGCCTGATCGCTGGAGCGGACGCAGGATTCGGCGAAGCGGTGCGCCACGGCGGTGCCGTGTTTCACCAGATAGGGGATGATGTCCTTGCCGAAGTCATGCTCCGAATGCGGCTCCGCCGCGTCGCGCCGCAATTGGTCGGCGAGGAAGGCGGTCTCGAAGACATAGATGCCCATGCTGGCCAGGGCCATCTCCGGATTGTCCGGCATGGCGGGCGGGTCCTTGGGCTTCTCCAGAAAGGAGATGATGCGGTCGTTCTCGTCCACATGCATCACGCCGAAGCCCGTGGCCTCCATGCGCGGGACTTCGATGCAGCCGACGGTGACGTCGGCACCGCTCTCGCAGTGCTGCCGCAGCATCTTCTCGTAGTCCATCTTGTAGACATGGTCGCCGGCGAGCAGGACGATGTAGCGCACGCCGTAGTTCTCGATGATGTCGAGGTTCTGGTACACCGCGTCGGCGGTGCCGGCGTACCAGGCGCTTTCCGAGACGCGCTGGCTGGCCGGCAGGATGTCGAAGCTCTCGTTGCGTTCCGGCCGCATGAAGTTCCAGCCGCGCTGGAGATGGCGGATCAGGCTGTGCGCCTTGTACTGCGTCGCCACGCCGATGCGCCGGATGCCGGAATTGATGGCATTCGACAGGGCGAAGTCGATGATCCGCGACTTGGCGCCGAAATAGACGGCGGGCTTGGCTCGCCGGTCGGTCAGCTCCATCAGCCGACTTCCTCGGCCGCCGGCCAGCACATAGGCCATCGCCTGACGCGCGAGCGGGGATCCTGCATGCGGCCGTAGAGGCATGAATGGGTGACTCCCTTCGACGACGCTTCCTCGTGCACGTCCATTATGGCGCGCCGGGCGACTGTCACACGCACAGAGCCGCAAGTCTCTGCCCGCCTGCGCTTAATTTTCCGTGCGCGGCGACTGCTGGGGCAGGCAACGGGGATAATTCGGCCCGCGTCCGGCACGCAGCCAGCAGGGGCACACCGGAAGGGAGAAGGACCCGAACAAACCTCGCGCCCGGATTGCATTCATCCTGGCGGCAACACCGCTTAACGCGTTCCCTGTTCCGGGGCGGGCTCCATTCCCACCCGTGCCTGGGCCACGGCTTCCAGCAGCATCGCACCGGACACGGGCTTGTGGAGCAGCAGCAGCGGCCCGCCTTCCAGAGCCTGGGCCACGCCGGCCACGGTGTCGCTTTCGGCATAGCCCGTGACCAGCAGCGCCGGCAGGCCCGGCAGGATGTCACGGACGGCCCGCAACAGGTCGAGCCCGGTCATGCCGCCCGGCATGGCGAAATCCGTGACCAGCAGGTCCGGCCGCTCTCCGTCCCGCAGATGCCGCAAGGCCTCGGCGGGCCCTTCGGCGCAGACGAGGCTGTGGCCGGCATCGGACAGGGTTTCGGCCAGCACGTCCCGCACCAGGGGCTCGTCATCCACAAGCAGGATGCGGCACGCCGCGTCAGGCGTGGCCGGGCGCGCCGCGCCGTCCTGCTCCACCCTGCCTTCCGCCTGCGGAAGCCAGAGGGAGATCACGGTGCCCTGTCCGAGCCGGCTGTCGATCTCCAGCGCTCCGCCGGACTGCTCCGCGAAGCCGCGTGCCATCGCCAGGCCCAGCCCGGTGCCCTCCCCCACCGGCTTGGTGGTGAAGAAAGGCTCGGTGACGCGATTCAGCACCTCCGGCGCCATGCCCATGCCGTGGTCGGCGACGCGCAGGCACAGGTAGCGCCCCGGCTTCAGCGCGGGCGAAGCCCCGGCCGTGCCCGGCAGTTCCAGCGCCTCGGCCGAGAGCCGGATCACGCCGCCATCCGGCATGGCATCCCGGGCATTGGCGGTGAGGTTGACCAGCACCGTCTCCAGTTGCGCGCGATCGGCGAGGACCGGCGGCAGGGCCGGATCGACCGCCAGGGCGATCGAGACGCGGCCGCCCAGCGTGTGCAGCAGCACCTCCCGCAAGCCGGTCAGCAGAAGGCCGACATCCTGCGGCTCCGCGCGCAACTCGCCCTGTCGCGCGAAGCTCAGCAGGCGCCGGGTCACCGCCCCGCCCCGTTCCGCCTGCTCCGAGACCAGGCGGGCGAGGCGCCGAACGCTTTCCGGCTCTTCGGCCCGCAGCGCCATCAGCCGCGCACCGCCCAGCACCGCCTGCAGCACGTTGTTCACGTCATGCGCGACACCACCGGCGAGGCGGCCCAGCGCCTCCATCTTCTGCGCCTGCGCCAGGCGGCGCTCGCTTTCGGTCAGGGCCGCCGTGCGTTCCGCGACCAGCTGCTCCAGCCGCGCCGCCTGCCGCGCGCGGTCCTCGCGCGCCGCCACGATTTCGTCGATCCCCGTGCTGGAGCCGAGCCAGCGCAGGATGCGGCCGGAGGCATCGCGCTGGGCAAGCGCGCGGACCAGGAACCAGTGATAGGCGCCGTCCGCCCCCAGGAAGCGGGCCTCGATGCCGAAGTCCCCCCCGGTTTCCAGGCAGTGCCGCCACAGGCCGAGGCAATGTTCGTAGTCCTCGGGATGCAGCACCCGCCGCAAGGTCCCCTTGTCGATCCGGTCCGGCTCCTGCCCCGTGAATTCGTACCAGCGGCTGTTCAGGTAATCGAAGCGTCCATCCGGCTGGCAGGTCCAGATGATCTGCGGCATGACCTCCGCCATGGTGCGGAACCGGGCCTCGCTTTCCCGCAGCGCTTCCGCGGCCCGGATGCGGTCGGTGATGTCGCGCAGGACCCCGATCAGCCGCACCGCCCGGCCATCCTCGTTGCGCAGCACGCGGGCACGGCCCTCGAGCCAGACCTCGCCGCCATCACGCGCGGGACGCAGGGGGCGGAAGTCCACGGCGAAGGTATCGCCCTCGCGCGACATCCCCTGCCAGGCTGCGCCGATCCTGTCCCGGTCCTCCGGGTGGGTCGCCGTCATCCAGTCGGCCGCCAGGATGCGCCCCTCCCGGGCCGTGACGCCGAGCAGTTGGGCCGCCACGGGCGACAGCGCGCCCTCCTGCTTGCGCAGGTCCAGGTCCCAGGTGCCGAGCCCGTCACCCTCCACCGCGAGGCGCAGCCGGGTTTCGCTCTCGGTCAGGGCGCGGGAGGCGGCGCGTGCCTCGGTCACATCCTCCAGCAGCCCCACCCATTCCCGCACCCGGCCGCCGGCCTCGATAAGCGGCACCGCCCGGACCGAGAACCAGCCATAGAGCCGCTGCTTCCCACCCGCCTCCACCTTCCCCGCATCCGCCGGCAGGGCGCGCCGGATGCGCCATTCGCCGACATAGGGCCGCCGGCTGGCCAGCGAGGCATGCCAGAGCGCATCCGCCACGCTGCGGTCGTCCGGGTGCAGGGCCTCGAACCAGCCGCTCCGCCGCAACCGCTCCACCGGCAGTCCGGTGAGGCGCGCCCAGGCCTCGGCCCCTTCCGGCAGGAGCCGGCCCGCGGGATCGGCGATCCAGACCAGCTCGCTGCTGGCCTCCACCAGGGCGCGGTAGCGGGCTTCCTGGGCCCGCAGGGCGGCGGTCACCGCCTCGCGCTCCACGGCCGCGACGCTGAGCGCGGCGGAAACCTCGGCGATCTCCCGGATCCCCGTGGGCAGGGCCAGCACGGCGCCGGACCGGCCCTGGTCGGCCAGCAGGCCCAGCGCGTCGCGGATACGGCGCGTGATCCGCAGGGTCAGCAGCAGGCTCCCGGCCAGCAGCAGGAGCGCCACCCCAGCGGCGGGCAGGTAGTCCCGCAGCATCCGTTGGTAGAAGGAGGCACGGGGCATCGACAGGGCGAGCGAATAGCCCTCCGTGGAAAGGCGCGACCATGCCATGATGGCCATCACGCCTTCCTGGTTCCGGACATAGGGCAGGACACCCTCCGGCGCCCGCGCGAGGCCGGCCACGATCTCCGGCGGGGCCGGGCGTCCTACCATCTCCTCGCCCCCGCGGGTGCGGGCGACCACGACCCCGTGCCGGTCCATCAGGGTGGCGGTCCAGTCCTCCTGCATCAGGCGTTGCCGCAGCGCGCCGCTCAGGGTCTCGGGCGCCAGCCAGAGCGCCGTGACGGCGAAGGGCAGACCGGGCGGAGCCGGAACCAGGATGCCCACCCGCCGGTCCAGCAGGTCGGTGACCTCGACCTGCCCGTCGCGCGCCACGCGCACCAGGGCCTGGCGCCAGCTCTCCGGGACAGGATCGGCCGGGGTGGCGGCGGACAGCGCCTCGATGTCGCGGCCCCGGGCATTGTAGAAGCGTAGGCTGCCCATCCGCGCCAGGGTCCGGGCCGGCGGGGTGGCACGCAGGGCCGCGAGGACAGAAGGGGCGTCCGGGACATTGGCCGGAGACGCCGCCGGCGGCAGCGCGGCGGAGGCCAGCAGTTCGCGCAGCCGCACCTCGCCCAGCGCGAAGACCTGGTCCGGCACCACCGAAAGCGCGCAGACGCTGGTGACCAGGTTGGAGGCCGTGCGCCGCATGTCGCGGTTGTGCAGGCTGGCCATGGCCCAGACGGCATAGAGCGCGAAGGGCAGCACCGTGCAGGCCACCACCAGAAGCAGGTGGTGGCGCATGCCATGGAGCCGGCGCCCGGTCGGGCGCGGTATCCGTGGCCCCCGCCCAGCCCGGGGGTCTTCGGTGGGCGCTTCAGGTGACATGGAACCGGATGGCCCGCTGAGGGGCCTCATGGAACCGCATTTCGCGGCCTGCCGAAAGCATTCCGGCTGCCGCACGCCCTTGCCCGGGGGCGGCCGGGCGGCGGGGCAGGCGCGGGACGGCCCGGCAACGGGGCCGCCACCGCCCCGCGAAGGCGTGCGTCAGGCGAGGCCGAGGGCACGGTAGAGCCATTGCGACGGCGGCCAGGCGGCGGCGACCTCCCCTCGCCAGACCAGCAGGGCCGCCACCACGGCGAGCAGGAGGAGGACCGAGAGCGTCCAGGCCAGGGTCAGGCTGGGACCGCGCTCCGGCCGCGCGACGGGCGGAACAGCGCGCGGCGGGACCACGATCCCCTCGCGCGGCGGGCGTTCCCGTGTTTCCGCCGGGGGAAAACCATGTTCCCGTTCCACCGGATGGGAGAGCGGCTCCTTCGGGGTCGTGGCGTGGTCCGCCTCCAGGGCCATGGCGGGCAGATCCGGGGCAGGCGCCTCGGCAGCGTGGATCGATCCGTCGCCGGCCGGCTCCTCCAGCGGCCCGCAGCCTTCAGGCCGAGCCTCCGCGGGTCCGGCCACAACGGCCGTGTCCGGATCGCCCGCCTCCGCCGGAAGCTGCCCGGCCGGAGGCTCGGCCAAGGGGTCTTCCTCCGGCGAGACGGCCCGGCCCTGCTCCGGCAAGGGGATCCAGCCCCGGCCGCAACGGGCGCAGCGCACCGTACGTCCGGGCGACAGCATCGCCTCCGGCACCTCGTAGGCCGCCTCGCAGCCGGGACAAACGATACGCATGCGAACTCCCTCGGAGCGATCCTAGCCTCATGCGGGCACGCGTGGCACACCCTGCCCCCATGGTGCGCTTCAGTGATGCGACCCTCCGCTACCCGGACCCGAATGGAGGAACCGGAAAGGAGGCCCTGCATGGTCTGCGTTTCTTCCTGCCCGCGGGCTCCTTCACCTGGCTGACCGGCGAATCGGGGGCGGGAAAGACGACCCTCCTCCGCCTCATGCAATGCGGGCTGCGCCCCAGCGAGGGGGAGGTCGAGATCCTGGGCATGCGACTGTCGCGTGCCCGCCGCACCGCCCTGCCCGCCCTGCGGCGCCGAATCGGCTCGGTCTTCCAGGACTACCGGCTGCTCCCCTATCTG
Source organism: Roseomonas sp. FDAARGOS_362 (assembly GCF_002754815.1). Classification (GTDB taxonomy): domain Bacteria; phylum Pseudomonadota; class Alphaproteobacteria; order Acetobacterales; family Acetobacteraceae; genus Roseomonas; species Roseomonas mucosa. The sequence continues at coordinate 2,003,230 of NZ_CP024588.1, forward strand.
AGCGCCTTCGACAACGTGGCCCTGCCGCTGCGGCTGGCCGGCCGTTCCGAATCCTCGCTGCGGGCCGATGTGACCGAGATTCTGCGTTGGGTCGGGCTCGGCCACCGGACGGATTCGCTGCCGCAGCAGCTTTCCGGCGGCGAGCAGCAGCGCGTGGCCATCGCCCGGGCGGTGGTGGCGCGGCCGGAGCTGCTGGTGGCCGACGAGCCGACCGGCAATCTCGACCCGCGCCAGGCACACCGCACCCTGGCCCTGCTGAACGAGATGAACCGCCTGGGCACCACCGTGGTGGTGGCGACCCATTCCCAGGAGTTGGTGGAGGCTTTCCCAGCCCCGGTGATGACCCTCTCGCGCGGGCGGCTGGTGCATTTCACCGGCCACGATCAGGGCGAGCTGGACGCCTACGACGCCTGGACCGAGCAGCCGGAGCCGGGTTCGGACCCGGAGGACGACGAATTCGATGAGGATGGGGAGGCCCCGCATGGCTGAGCGCCGGCGCTCCCGCGATCCGCTCGGCCTGCGCCGGGCGCTGTCGGGCAAGCTGCTGCCCGGGCTGGTGGCGGCCATGGCGCTGCTCGCTGCCCTGGCCCTCGCGGGGGCGCATGGCGCCGCGGCGCTGGCAGAGCGCTGGCAATACGGCGCCGCGGCGGCGGTGACCGCGCAGGTGCCCGATCCGACGCCGGAACGCATGGCGGCGGCGCTGTCGGTGCTCCGCGCCTCGCCCGAGGTCGCCTCGGCGGAAACGGTGGACCCGGAGCGGATGGCGGCGCTGCTGCGACCCTGGCTGGGCCAGTCCTCCGCCGCTTCCTTTCCGCTGGCCTTGCCAGGAGTGATCGAGGTGCATCTGCGCGACCCCTGGGGCGACGGGGATGGCGATCCCGAGGCGCTGGCCGGGCTGCTGGCCCAGAAGGTGCCCCGGGCCGAGCTGGAATCGCACGGCATCTGGGTCGCCCGCCTCGCCGCCCTGGCCCGCAGCGTGGAGGGTATGGCCTTTGCCGTGTTGGCGCTGGTGGCCGGGGTCTCGGCGGCGGTGGTCGCGGTGGCGACGCGGGCGGGCCTGGCGGCGAGGCGGGAAGCGATCGGCATCCTGCACGACCTGGGCGCCACGCATGGCGCCATCGCGGGGCGCTTCGCGGCGCGCGTTGCCGGGCTGGCCGCGAGCGGAGCGCTGCTGGGGACGGTGCTCGCCGCCCCGGCCCTGATGGCGCTGGCCCGGCTCGCCGCCCCCTTCATGAGCGGGGGCGGCGTCGGCGGCCCGCGGGGCGCCGTTCCGGGTGCGGCCGCGTTGATGACCGGCCTTCCCTGGGGCGGGCTCCCCTGGGGCGGGCTCCCCTGGGGCAGCCTGCCCTGGACCGGGTTGCTGATCCTGCCCTTCGCCGCCGCCCTGATCGGATGGCTGACCGCCCAGGCCACCGTGCGCCGGTGGCTGCGCCGCCTGCCGTGACCGCGGCGTCCGGGCCGGGCCGGTCTCCGCGGTGGAGAGACCCCCTGACGAAGCCGTGCCGCCCGGTGCCCGCCGGAACGGCACCGTGAACCTACCGCCGCGCCTGAAGGCCCTCACGCCGACCCTGCGCCGCGCCTTCACCGGGCGCCGGCTGCTGCGGCGGGGCTTCTTCGCCCTGCTCCTCGCCGCCACGCTGGCCACCGGGGCGGGCTATGCCTGGTTCCTGGATGCCGCCTCGGTGCCGTCCCCGTCCCGGCTGCCGGAGGGGACGGGAATCGCGGTGCTGACCGGCGGCCCCGACAGGGTCGAGACCGGGCTGCGCCTGGCGGCTGCCGATCCCGGCGCGCCGCTGATCATCTCGGGCGTCGGACAGAACACGGATATCGCCGCCCTCGCGCACGAGGTCAGCGTGGAACCCTGGCCCTACCTGGACCGGATCACCTTGGGGCACGCGGCCCGCAGCACGCGCGGCAATGCGCGGGAGATCGCCGCCTGGGCGCGGCAGCACGGAATCGGGACGCTGGCGGTGGTCACCGCGGGCTTCCACATGCCCCGTGCCCTGTTGGAGATGCGGCGGGAGTTGCCGGAGGCCCGGTTGATCCCGTATCCCGTCGCTCCCGCCCGTGCCCGGCCCCCGGCCATGCTGCGGGAGTACCTGAAGTTCGCCGGCGCCCTCGCCGGCCTTTCCGCCTATGGCCGCTCGGAGCCGGACCCTTGATCGCCTTGCGCTCCGCGCTGTTCAACGCGCTCTTCCTCTTCTCGATGGCCGTCTTCCCCTGGATCGGCCTGATGCTGCCCCGGCGCATGACGCGGCCCTTCGTGCGCGGCTGGACGCGCTGGGTGCTGTGCTGGATGGCGGCGATCTGCGGCATGCGGGTGCGGGTGACGGGGCTGGAGAACATTCCCGCCGGCCCCTGCATCGTGGCCTCCAAGCACCAGTCGGCCTTCGACACCTTCGTCTGGCTGACCCTGCTGCCGCACCCGGTCTATGTCATGAAGCAGGAGCTGCTCCGCCTGCCGGGCTGGGGGGCGCTGGCGCGGCGCTTCGGCGCGGTGGGGGTGGACCGCGCCGGCGGCGCCGCGGCGCTGAAGTCCATGGTGCGGCAGTCGCGCGAATTCGCCGAGCGGGACGGGGCACAGCTGGTGATCTTCCCGGAGGGAACCCGGACCGCACCGGGCGAGCGTGTGCCCTGGCAGCCGGGCGTGGCGGCGCTGGCCTCCGCCACCGGCCTGCCGGTGGTGCCGGCGGCCACGGATAGCGGTCGCTTCTGGGGACGCCGCTCCTTTGCCAAGCGGCCGGGCACCATCACCCTGGCGATCCTCCCCGCCCTGCCGCCCGGCCTGCCCCGTGCCGAGCTGATGCGGCGGCTGGAGGATGAGGTGGAAACCGCCTCCGCCGCGATGCTGCAGGGTTCCCCGCTCCCAGGACCCTGACGAGGGCTGTCAACAAGCATCTGTGGATAAATTGGTGGAATAGCTGCGGGGCGATCCTGCCACGTGGCGCCATCACCACGCGTCAAGGGCTTGCCAAACCTCGGTTTTGGTGCATCGGCCGTTGGGCGCCCTTTGTTCTTATTCATTTGTTTTCAGCTTATTAGACCCGCGTTTGCGCTATCCCCAGCCCTCTGTGGGCAAGGGAGCGCAAACCAGCCTGGCGCTGGGGACGACTCCGCCCCTCCCTGTGGACAACTCTGCGGAAAGCTGCGCCGCAGCTGGGTTTTTTCAGCCTCGGCTTTTCCGGTCCGGCTTTTCCCCAGCCCGGTTGTCGCCAGAGGCAGCGCCAACCGGGGGCAGCAGGTCTGCCAGCCTTTCCAGTGCCGCATCCCGCACTCCCAGGGCCCGGAGCTGCGACACGGTGTTGAGCAGGTAGTCGCGGTTGCTGCCCATTGCTCCGACCCCGAGGCCAATGGCGCGCGCCGCCTCATCGGGACCCAGCCCGGCGCAATAGGTGTCTGACCGGCGGTCCACGACATAGGCCACCGCGCACACGTCGCGTCCTTCGTCCAGCAGCCGAACCTTCAGGCGCATCTGGTGGTAGGAGCCTCCGGACATCTCCCGTTCGTGGAGGTAGCCCAGGACCTCCGCCGCCCGGCTCCGGGCGACGCGCAGCGCCACGCCCCGGCAGGCGCCGCCACGGTCGAGGCCCAGCACCAGGCCCGGGCGCTCCGGCGTGCCGCGATAGCGTGTGGAGCGGATGCAGAAGCGGCGGTGATAGCCCCGCAGCAGGGCCGGGTGCGCCCCCTCCACCGCGAAGCCCGGTTTCCAGATCAGGGAGCCATAGGCGAAGACGTAGAGCGAGCCATCCGCGTCCAGCAACGCCTCGTCCAGGACGGGGGGCGTCTCGGTTTCCGGTGGGTTTCGGGTGCCTTCGGGGGCTGCGGAGGGGTCAGGGGTCATGCGATCGGCCGGGGGGCGCGCTATAGCGGGTGGCGTGGATACCGAGAAGAACGGCGCGCACGCGCCAGGCACATGGCAGGCCTCCCAGGCAGGTCGGGATGCCCCCGCCCGGAATGCCCCTGCACGGATGGCCGATGGTCAGGGCACCGGAGGCGGCGAGGTCGTCCAGGCCCCTCCAGGGCGCCGTGCCGCCCGGCGCCGCTGGCTGCGGCCCGCGCCGCTGTTGCTGGGGCTGACCGTGTTGCTCGCCGGGCTGGCCGCCGCCCATGCCATGCTCTGGCACTGGATGGGCGGGCGGCTGGAGGAAGGCTTCACCGCCTGGGCGCAGAGCCGCCGCGCGCAGGGCTGGCGGGTGGAATACGGCACGCCGCAGCGGGGGGGATGGCCTTTCTCCGCTACGCTGCGCCTGCCGGATTTCCGGCTGAGTGGGGGCGATGCCACGCTGCCGGGCGGGATCGACTGGCGCGTACCGGCACTGGACCTGCGGGTCGTGCTGCCGCGCCTGGACGAGCTGCGCATCGAGCCCAAGGGGCCGCAGAGGCTGCGCCTGGGCGCGCTGGAGCTGCCCTTCGCGGCGGACCGGCTGACCGGGCTGTTGCCGTTGCAGGCGGATGTGCTGCCGCGCGGCGGCGAGTTCCGGGCCGACCGCCTGCGCCTGGGCCTTCCCGGCACCGCCGCGGATGGCGGACCGGGCGGGCTGGAGATCCGCCGGCTGGAGGTCACGCTGGACACGCGCAGCAGCGCCACGGAGGGCGAGAGCGCCATCGCCCTTTCGGTCCAGAGCCAGGGCATCACCCTCCCCAGCCTGTCGCAGGGGCGGAGCTGGCCCCTGGGCCCAAGGATCGAAACGGCGGGGCTGACGGCTTCCCTGACCGGCCCCCTGCCCGTCGGCCGCGTCCCGACCCGGCGGGCCGAGATCTGGCGGGATGCCGGCGGCGTGCTGGAACTGCGCGACGTGACCCTGCGCTGGGGCCCGGCGGCGGCTTCCGCCGCGGCGACGCTGGCGCTGGACGAGGCGCTGCAGCCGATGGGGGCCGGCACGGTACGCCTGGTGGGCGCGCAGGAGGCCCTGTCGATGCTGGGCGCCGGCGGCGTGATCGACGCCCGCACGGCCGAGACCGCATCCCGCATGGCGGCGCTTCTCGCCCGGCCCGGCGGCGAGGGCGAGCCGCCGCAGATCGAGCTGCCCCTCACGCTGCAGGACCGCCGGCTTTCGCTGGCGCGGCTGCCTGTCCTGCGGTTGCCGGAACTGGTCTGGCCGGTGCCGCCCGGCCGCCGCGACAGCGAGGAGTAGCGCCGCGCCGGCCGGCTGCCTCCCCCTCAGGCCGGCGCCGGAAGCTCCGCCTCCTGCCGGAAGCGGAAGGGGGTGGAGCCGGTGGTGCTGGGGTCCATGGCGAGGCGGTGCGCCAAGGGTGGAAAGGCGCGAGAGCGGCAGTCCGGCCGGTCGCAGAGGCGGCAGGACAGGCCGATGCCGACGCGGGCGCGGTCGAGGTCCAGCCCGTCGGCGTAGAGCACCTCCCCGGCGCGGGAGATCTCGCAGCCCAGCGCCACCACATGCACGGGCACCGGCTCGCCCCAACGGGCGGTCCGGCCCTCCACGGTACGGGCGAGGCAGAGAAAGGCGGCGCCGTCGGGCAGTTCCACCGCCTGCACCCGCAGCCGCCCCGGCGTGGCGAAGGCGTTGTGGACGATCCAGCGCGGGCAGGAGCCGCCGAAGCGGGCGAAGGGGAAGCCGGCGGCGGAGAAGCGCTTGCCGACATTCCCCGCCGGATCGACGCGCAGAAAGAAGAAGGGCAGGCCGCGTGCCTCCTCCCTTTGCAGCGTCGTCAGGCGCTGGGCGGCCTGCTCGAAGCTGACGCCGAAGCGCGTGGCGAGGCGGTCGAGGTCGTGGCGCAGCTCGGCGGCGGCGGCGCGATAGGGCTCGTAGGGCATCAGCAGCGCCGCGGCGGCATAGTTCAGCAGGCCGATGCGGATCAGGTTCGCGGCCTCCGGCGTCGAGGGCGGCTGCGGCAGGAGGCAGGCCTCCACCGCCTCCCGCGCCTCCAGCAGCATGAGCTGGAAGGCAAGGTGGAAGGCCCGGCTCTCGCGCGTCAGGTCCTCCGACAGGTCGAGCCTGCGGGTGGCGGGGTCGTAGTGGCGCAGGTTGCCCTCGGTGGGGCCGACGAAGATCGAGACGCCGTGGCGCGTCCGGAGCCGCTCGCCGATCGCATGGCCCGATTCGGCGCCGCCCTCGGCCAGATCCCGGCCGATCGCCTCGGCGGCTTCCTCCAGCAGGGGGAAGTGGTTGGCACGGTCCTGGAAGAAGTCCCGCGCCTCCTCGGTCGGCAGGATCAGCCGCCGGCCCGAAGGCAGGGCGATGCCGCCGGCATCCTCCCGCGCCACGCGCAGGGCGCGGTAGAGGGCGAGCATGGCGCGGGCCGCCGTGGGCGAGCCCTGGACCAGCGTGGCGAACTCGGCCTCCGGCACGGCCTCCAGCCCCAGCAACGGATCGCGCAGGACCTCCCGCAGTCCCGTTTCCACCTGCTTCTCGCGCTGGCCGGACAGGGCGGCGAGGTCGACGCCGAAGGCATCGGCCAGCTTGAGCAGGAGCGAGGCGGTAACGGCACGCTGGTCGTGCTCGATGAGGTTCAGGTAGCTGGCGGAAATGCCCAGCCTCGCGGAGAGCGCCTGCTGGGTGACGCCGCGCTCCTGGCGCAGGCGGCGGATCGTGGGACCGATCAGGGTCCGGGACATCTCTTTACAGACCTTACATATTTACAGGCTTCACAGTGAAGTTCTTCACAGTGCGCCTTTGCAAAACAAAGAAAGCGTGGCTGGCCCGGGACAGCAATGTCAATCCTTCACGAAACCGCTCACATGCCGGAGACGGCCGTTCCCGCATTCCGCCGTGGCCCCATCGGACGCCGTCAGACTTCGCTGCGGCGGAGCAGGTAGTCGAGGCCGCCGACGCGATACCAGTGGTAGCCATAAGCCTCCATCAGGATGCGATGGCGGCCGCGCTTGTCGGGGCGGCTGTGGTCGCCGGACAGGAGGTTCACCAGCAGGCTGTCGTGGGAGCCTTCGGCGCCCGGGTCGATCGTGATCTCCCTCGCCTCGGCGCCGAGGTTATGGATCACCAGCACGGAGTTGCGGCGCCAGTCGTAGCGGACCGCCAGCACCTCCGGCGTGCCGGTGGGCACGATCCTGAAATCACCCCAGCCGATCTCCGGCACCTCCTTGCGCATGCGGATGATGCGTTCGGTCCAGTTCAGCAGGGAATCCGGATCGCGCCGCTGATCGGCCACGTTGACATGCTCGAAGCCGTAGGCGCCGCCGGAGATGACGGGTTTCGCCGGATGGTCGCTTCTGGTGAAGCCGGCCTGCGGCTCGCTCGACCACTGCATCGGCGTGCGGGCGCATTCGCGCTCCGGAAGGCTCAGGTCGTCTCCCATGCCGATCTCGTCGCCATAGCGCAGGACGGGCGTGCCCGGCAGGGTCATCATCAGGCTGTAGGCGAGCTCGATCCGGCGCCGGTCGCCCTGGAGCATGGGGGCGAGGCGCCGGCGGATGCCGCGCCCGTAGAGCTGCATCGAGGGATCGGGGCCGAAGGCGTCGAAGACGGTCTGGCGCTGCTTCGCCGTCAGGCGGCCGAGGTCGAGCTCGTCGTGGTTGCGCAGGAACAGGCCCCATTGCCCCGTGGCGGGGCGGGGCTTCGTCTTCTCCATGGCCTTTGCCAGCGGCCCGCTGTCGCCACTGGCCAGGGCGTAGAAGAGCGCCTGGTTGACCTGGAAGTTGAAGATCATGTGCATGCGGTCGCCGTCGTCGCCGAAATACTGAAGGTCGGCCTTCGGCAGCACATTGGCCTCGGCGAGGATGATGGCGTCGCCGCGCCGCCATTGCAGGAACTCGCGGAAGCTCCGCAGCATGTCGTACTGCTCGACGGGCTTGGTGACGCCGGGGCCCTTCTTCGCGATGACGAAGGGCACGGCATCCATGCGGAAGCCGGATACGCCGAGTTGCAGCCAGAAGCCCATGATCTTGAGGATCTCCGCCTGGACATGCGGGTTGGCGGTGTTGAGATCGGGCTGGAATTCGTAGAAGCGGTGGAAGTACCATGATTTCGCGACGGGATCGCGGCTCCAGGTGCTGTCCTGCACGCCGGGGAAGACGACGCCCTGGTCCGCATGGGCGGGCTTCCGGTCGGCCCAGACATACCAGTCGCGATAAGGCGAATCCGGGTCCTGGCGGGCGGACTGGAACCAGGGATGCTGGTCCGAGGTGTGGTTGACCACGAGGTCGATGATCACCCGCATCCCGCGCTGGCGGCAGGCATGGGTGAACTCCACGAAGTCGCCCAGCGTGCCGTAGCGGGGATCGACGCCGTAATAGTCCTGGATGTCGTAGCCGTTGTCGCGGCCCGGCGAGGGCTGGAAGGGCATCAGCCAGACGGTCGTGATGCCCAGGCCCTGGAGGTAGTCGAGGCGCCGGGTCAGCCCCTCGAAATCCCCGACGCCGTCGCCATTGGCATCCATGTAGGTGCCGACCGACAGGCAGTAGATGACGGCGTTCTTGTACCAGAGGTCGTCGATCAAGCGGGGCTCCCCGGGGCTGCTTCGCGGCGCTGGCGGCAGAGGCGCCGCCCGCCGGCGAGGCCCCGGCGCCCGTTACCGGCGCGCCAGGTCGATCAACGCCGCGAAGCCCGTTTCGCTGCCGAAGGCGAGATGCGTTCCGGTGCTGTTCCAGCTCAGCGCCGAGACCGGGCCGCGGCCGGGTGCCGCCAGCGGCACGATCTTGCCCGAGGCGATCTCCGCCATCAGCACCAGCCCGTCGGAGAAGCCGGCGGCGAAGACCTCTTGGCTCGGATGGCAGGCGACCGCGGTGCAGAGCACGCCGTCGCCGCCCGCGATCTCCTCCGGCGCCTTGCCCATCGGGCCGCCGCCGAAGAAGGGCCAGCAGATCACCGCCTCGGAGCCCGAGGTGCAGAGCCAGCGGCCCTTGGGCGTGAAGGACAGGAAGCGGGTCTTGGACGGGTAGCCGGACATGCGCATGTGCTGCCCGTCCGTCAGGCGCCAGCCGTGCAGCGCGTTCTCCTGCATCGCCGTGACGACATGCGTGCCGTCGGGCGAGAAGGCGATGGCGTGGTGGCTGCCCTTCCAGTCCAGCTTGCGCGGATTGTCCTCCTTCGCCGCGACGAACCAGATCGAGGCGCCGTTGTAGTGGCTGGCCGCGATCCGCTTGCCCTTGGCATCGAGGGCGACGCCGCCGGCGGTGGAGGGGGTGGCGAGGGTCTTGAGGGTCTTTCCCTTGCCGTCCAGGACATGCACCGCCTTGCCCACCGCCGCGACGCGCACGCCGGAGGGATGGGTGGCGAGGTGTTCCACCCATTTCATCATGCCGAAGCTGGCGAGTTCCATGACCTCGCCCGCCGGGCTGGTGCGCAGCAGGCGGCCGTCGTCGCCGCCGGAGAGGTAGCCGTCGGCACAGTCCGGCACCAGGGACTGGGCGGCGCCGTCATGCGCCCCGACCCGGCGCCACTCGCCGGACAGGTCACGCAGGTCGGCCAGATGCAGCGTGCCGTCGCCCAGGGCGAAGGCGGCGGAGCCTCCGTCATGGCCGAAGGCGGCGCCCACCACCCAGGCGCCGAGGTCGCGCGAGGTGCCCCGGCTTTCCAGCACGAAATCGACGTTGCCGAGCGTTTCCGACATCAGGCGGCGACCGTGGATTCGAAGCCGCGGCGCAGGCGGGGGCGGTTGATGTTGCGGCCGATGAAGACGATGCGCGACTTGCGCGGCCCCTCGGCATCGGCGGCGGCGAGCGGGATGTAGTCGCCGTCGGCGATCATGTGCACGGCCTGGAAGGCGAAGCGGCGGCCCTCCTGGCCCTTGTAGTAGAGGATGCCCTTGGTGCGGAGCAGGTCCTGCCCCTGGGTGGCAAGGACCTCGCTGATCCAGGCGTTGAACTTCGCCTCGTCGACCGGCTTGTCCACCTCGAAGGAGACGCTCAGCACCTCGCTGTCATGGCTGTGCTCGTCCTCGCCGGAAAGGAATTCCGGCTCGCGCTGCAGGATGCGCTCCAGGTTGAAGGCGTCGCGGCCGATCACGCTTTCCACCGGGATGTCGGACTTGGTGGCGCGGCGGATCTCGACGGTGGGGTTGATGGCGCGGATGCGGCGCTCGACCTCGTCGGCCTGTTCCGGTGTCACCAGGTCCATCTTGTTCAGCACGATCAGGTCGGCGAAGGCCACCTGCTCCTCGGCCTCCGGGCTGTCGCCCAGGCGTTCCAGCAGGTGCCTGGCGTCCACCACCGTCACGATGGCATCCAGCCGGGTGGCCTTCTTCACGTCCTCGTCGACGAAGAAGGTCTGGGCCACCGGCGCCGGGTTGGCGAGGCCGGTGGTTTCCACGATGATGCCGTCGAAGCGGTCGCGGCGCTTCATCAGGCCGCCCAGGATGCGGATCAGGTCGCCGCGCACGGTGCAGCAGATGCAGCCGTTGTTCATCTCGAAGACCTCCTCGTCGGCATCGACGACGAGGTCGTTGTCCACCCCGAGCTCCCCGAACTCGTTGATCACGACCGCGAATTTCTGGCCGTGATTCTCGGTGAGGATGCGGTTCAGCAGGGTGGTCTTGCCGGCGCCGAGATAGCCGGTGAGCACGGTCACGGGGACGGGCTCGCGCTCCTGCGGCTTGGCGTCCTGGGTGGTCGTGGCGGACATGCGGAGGCCCTCCGGAGATCGGGGAAAACGGGGTTCGGAGTGTTATATGGTACGGTTTGCGCTCCGGGTCACGGGGCGGGAGGCGGATCTGCGCCCCGTTCGGGGCGGAACCGCCCGCCCCTGCCCGGCATAGGGGCGCCTTCCGGGGCGTTTCCCTAGGGCCCCGGGAGGGATGCCCCGGCGGGATCGTCCGTCCAGGCGGCGATCCTGAAGCGGTCCTTGATCCGCCGGTTGTAGAAGCTGCCGGGCGACGGGGAGCGGGCGAATTCCTCGTAGAGCATCCGCGGCACGCCCTGGAACAGGTAGGGGCCGCGTTGCCGGCCGCTTTCCTGCCGGAACCAGACCGCGAGCAGGGAGGAGCCGGGATCGTGCTCGATGCGCTCGATCGCGCTGGAGTTCAGTTGGGGCATGGTGGGAGCGATGTTTCCACCCTGCGGATATGGGGCCGGTCATCTGCTGGAACCAGATCGTGCGGGCAGCGAAGCCGGGCCGGAGCCTTCCGCTCTCCGTATCGTTTTCGGGCTTTGGCACTTTAGGATTTTAGGCCTTTATCCGGCCGGACGGGTGCGGCTCGAACTCCACCTCGGGGGCAGGCGACGCTGCGCCGGGAGGGGCGCGCGCGATGGGGTATCGCGTTGACTTTATTCCTATATCGCGGGGTGGCCAGGGAAGCAAGGGGCATTTGCGGTGGCGGGGCCCGACCCATGCGGCTGTGGGGCGCGTGGCCCGGGGGAAAGGCCCTGCCTTCCCCCCGATACCCCCCATCCGCCAGGAGCCAGTGGCTCCTGGACCTGCCGGTCGCTTGGCGCTTGCTGCGGACGGACCGCGCCGGAGAGCCTGGCTCTCCGGCGACGGCAGGCGCCACGCGCGGAGAGGATGTTTCCTTCATCCGGCTCCCGCTGTTTCCGCTTGCCTGGCGGGATCAGCCCCAGGAACTGGCCTTTGCCGGAAGCGCCAACACATCGGGTCCAGGGCACGCAGTGTCCTGGCGGTGAGGGGGTCCGGGCGGAGAGGCAGGGCCTCTCCCCCGGGGATGGCCCCGGTGCATTCCGCCGTTCGTACTATTCCGCGTCGGGCTGGCGGTCCGGGGCGGCCTCGGCGAAGGCCGGAAGGGCGTTGCAGGCCGCCTCCGCCGCCAGGAGGCGCGGCAGGGCCGTGAGGTCGCAGCGGAAGCGGCGGGCATTGCCGAGCTGCGGCACCAGCGCGATGTCGGCCAGGGTCGGGGCCGCGCCGAAGCAGAAGGGGCCGGGCTCGCCACGGATCAGCGCTTCGCAGGCGGCGAGGCCCTCGCCGATCGCCCAGCGGGCCCAGGCGGTGACCTCCTCCTCCGGCAGGCCCAGGCCGCGCAGCCGGGCCAGGACCTTGAGGTTCTGCACCGGATGGGTGTCGCAGGCGATGACCTGGGCGAAGGCGCGGACCCGGGCGCGGGCGTCGCGCCCCGAGGGCAGCAGCGGCGGCTCGGGCCAGCCTTCCTCCAGCCATTCGCAGATGGCCAGGGACTGGGTGAGGACCGTCCCCTCGCCGGTCTCCAGGGCGGGCACCAGGCCCTGGGGGTTCAGGCGGAGATAGTCCGGCGCCCGCTGCCCGCCATGGCGCAGGTGGTGGAAGGCCTGGCCGGGGCGGAGGCCCTTCAGGTTCAGGGCGATCCGCACGCGCCAGGCGGCGGAGGAGCGGAAGTAGCCATGCAGGCGCATCGTCTCGCCTTTCGCCAAGGTCAGCGGGCCGGAAGGATCGTGGCGCGGCACTCGCCGAAGCCGATGGGGGCGGCGCCGTCGCGGCGGGCGCGCAGGCGCAGCGTGACCTCGTCGCCATCCTCCAGGAAGCGGCGGCTCTCGCCGGAAGGCAGCACCAGCGGCTCCCTGCCGCCGCGCGTGGTTTCCAGCAGCGAGCCGAAGCCCGTGGGATCAGGCGCGGAGATCGTGCCGGAGCCCAGCAGGTCGCCCGGCTGCAGGTTGCAGCCGTTGCTGGTATGGTGCGCGATCATCTGCGCCACGGTCCAGTACATGTGCCGCGTGTTGGACAGCGAGACGCGGTGCGGCGGCAGCCCCTGCTCGCGCATCCGGGCCGTGGCGAGCAGCACCTCCAGCTCCAGGTCGAAGGCACCGGCGCGCTGGTCGGCCTCGTCCAGCAGATAGGGCAGCGGGGCCGGGTCGCCCTCGGGGCGCGGCGGCTGGGCGATGCGGAAGGGGGCCAGGGCCTCCGGCGTCACCACCCAGGGCGAGAGCGTGCTGCCGAAGTTCTTGGCCAGGAAGGGGCCGAGGGGCTGGTATTCCCAGGCCTGGATGTCGCGCGCCGACCAGTCGTTGAGCAGGCAGTAGCCCGCGACATGCGAGGCCGCCTCGCCCACCGGGACAGGTTCCCCGAGCTCGTTGCCGGGGCCGACCCAGATGCCGAGCTCCAGCTCGTAGTCCAGCCGCTCGCAGGGGGCGAAGCGCGGCGCCTCGGCCTCCGGCGCTTTCAACTGGCCCTTCGGCCGGCGGATGCCGGTGCCCGAGACGCGCAGCGAGGAGGCGCGGCCGTGATAGCCGATGGGCACGTACTTGTAGTTCGGCAGCAGCGGATTGTCGGGGCGGAAGACCTTGCCGATGTTGGTGGCGTGGTGGATGCCGACGTAGAAATCCGTGTAGTCGCCGACCTGCGCCGGCAGGTGCAGGGTGCAGTCCGCCGCGGGCCGCAGGCAGGGCTCGGCCCGGGCGCGGTCGTCGCTGCCCAGCGACAGGATCTCCGACAGGCGGACGCGCAGGGCGCGGCGCGGGCCGGCGCCGAGGGCGAAGAAGCTGTTCAGCGTTTTGGCGGAAGCGGCCCCGGCCGCCCGGGCGGCCTCCCCGGCGAAGAGTCCGGCGGCCAGCGCAGCCGGGAGGTCCAGCACCTGGTCGCCGATCGCCACGCCGCCGCGCGGCGCACCGCCCGGCGGGGAGAAGATGCCGAGGGGCAGGTTCTGGATCGGGAAATCCGCGTGCCCGTCCGCCCCCGGCACCCAGGAGCGGCGCGCGGGGTCGTGGGTGGCGTCGGGGGCGGTCTCTGTCATGCTGTCTCTCACGGTGCGGCTGCTCAGGGTCGGCTCGGGTCGAAGTTCTTGCGCAGGCCCAGGCCGTAGCCGGCGTAGTCGGACTGCAACTGCGGCGCCTCGGCGGCGAAGCGGGTGACGCGCTGCGGGAAGCGGGTCTCGAACATGAAGGCCAGCGTGCCTTCCAGCTTGTGCGGCTTGAGCTCGGCGCTGCTCGCCTTCTCGAAGGAAGGCTGGTCGGGCCCGTGCGGCAGCATGGTGTTGTGCAGGGAGAAGCCGCCCGGCGCGAAGCCGCCGCCGGTCTTGGCGTCATAGACGCCGTAGATCAGGCCCATGAACTCGCTCATCACGTTCATGTGGTACCAGGGCGGACGGAAGGTGTTCTCGGCCACCAGCCAACGGTCGGGGAAGATGACGAAGTCGATGTTCGCCGTGCCGGGGGTCTCGGAGGGCGAGGTGAGCACGGTGAAGATCGAGGGGTCGGCGTGGTCGAAGAGGATCGGGCCGACCGGCGAATAGCGGCGCAGGTCGTATTTGTAGGGGGCGTAGTTGCCGTGCCAGGCGACCACGTCGAGCGGCGAATGCGCGATCTCCGCGCGCCACAGGCTGCCGCCCCACTTGATGGTGAGGGTCGAGGGCGCGTCGCGGTCCTCGTAGGCCGCCACGGGGGTCAGGAAGTCGCGCGGGTTGGCCAGGCAGTTGGCGCCGATCGGGCCACGGTCCGGCAGGGTGAAGGCGCCGCCGTAGTTCTCGCAGAGATAGCCGCGCGCCGGCTGTTCGTCATGCAGTTCCACGCGGAGCTTCACGCCGCGCGGGATCACCGCGATCTCGCCCGGCTCGATGTCGATGATGCCGAATTCGGTCCAGAGCCGCAGATCGCCCTGCTGCGGCACGAAGAGCATCTCGCCATCGGCGTTGTAGAAATACTCGTCGCGCATGGAGCGGGTGACGAGATAGAGATGGGTGCCCATGCCCGCCTGGGTCGCCGCATCGCCGGCCGTGGTGATGGTGCGGATGCCTTCCAGGAAGCCCGTGCCCTGCCCCTCCGGCAGCGGGACCGGGTCCCAGCGCAGCGGGGCCGGCGCCATCTCCACCTCGGTGCAGGGCGCGGTGCGCCAGAGGCCGGCGTCGATCTTCCGGAACCGGCCCCAATGCGTCACGGTCGGGCGGATGCGGTAGAGCCAGGAACGCTCGTTGGTGGCGCGCGGCGCGGTGAAGGGGGAGCCGGAAAGCTGTTCGGCATAGAGGCCGTAGGCGCAGCGCTGCGGCGAGTTGCGGCCGATGGGCAGGGCGCCCGGCAGGGCCTCCGTCTCGAAGCCGTTGCCGAAGCCGGACAGGTAGGCCGCCTGGTTCGCCGCGGTGGACGGTGCCGCCATCGAGGGGGCCAGCGCGGGCTTCACGGTCTGGTTCATGCGTCTTGCTCCCGATCCGGGTCAGAGCCGGTTATGATGGTTCGGCAAGGGATTTTATATCGTCTCATATGATATCGAAAGCACGAAATGCGGCCCGCGCGGCGCGGTCCGGGACCAGAGCGGCGGAAGCCGGTGCGGAGGCCCCCCGCCCGCTGGTCCTGGGGGAGTTCCTCCCCTATCGCCTGTCGGTGGTGACGGAGGCGGTGAGCGGCCTCTTCGCCACCCGCTACCAGGAACGCTTCGGCCTCAGCATCCCGGAATGGCGCGTGGTGGCGGTGGTGGGCGAACAGGGCTCGCCCACCACGCAGGAGGTGATCGAGCGCACCGGCATGGACCGGGTGCGGGTCAGCCGCGCCGTGATCCGCCTCGCCGACAAGGGGCTGCTGGACCGCCGCGCGCATCCGCGCGACCAGCGGGCGCAGATCCTGAGCCTGACGCGGCAGGGGCTGGCGACCTATCGCCAGATCGTGCCGCTGGCCCTGACGCTGCAGGCGGCGCTGGCCTCGGCGCTGACCGAGGCGGAGCGGCGGCAGCTCGACGGCATCCTCGACAAGATCGGCGCGCGGGCGCGCGAGATGCTGGGCGAGGAAGCCGGGCACGGGGAGGCGGAGGAAGAGGCGGGCTGAGCGGGATCAGCCCTCCAGCTCGGCGGATTTCACCGGGCGGCTGCCTTCCAGGGCGCGCCACATCTCCACGTCCCGCTCGGCGGTCCAGATCTGCGGGCGGTCGAGGCCGCGCGCCTCGTCATAGGCGCGGCTGACGTTGAAGGGCATGCAGTGCTCGAAGATGACCCAGTGGCCGTATTTCGGGCGCATCCGTTCCATGGCGGCCGCGTAGATCTCGCCGAGCTCCTGGCCGGCGGCCACGCCTTCCTTCGCGATGCGGAAGAGGTCGGTGGTGAAGGAGGCGGTGCCCTCGATGCCTTCCGCGATATCGGCCTCCGTGAGCAGCGAGCGGCCGCGGCCCGGCACCATGGCCCTGGGCCCCAGCGCCTTCAGCGCCGCCAGCGTGTCCGGCCAGTCGGTGAAATGCGCGTCGCCGCAATAGGGGGTGGCGCCGAATTCCACCGTGTCGCCGGCGAAGGCCACGCGCTCCTCCGGCAGCCAGACCACCGTGTCGCCCGCCGTGTGGGAGCGGCCGATGTGGATGATCTGCACCTCCCGCCGGCCGAGCCAGAGCGTCATCTTCCGCTGGAAGGTGATGTGGGGCCAGGTGAGGCCGGGGATGCTTTCCTTGCCCCGGAACAGGCGCGGGAAGCGGCCGATCTCGCTGTCCATGTCCTGCTGGCCGCGTTCCACGATCATGTCGCGCGTGACGTCGGAGGCGATGATCTCCGCGCCCTCGTAGCCCGAGGCGCCGAGCACCCGCACGGCGTGGTAGTGCGAGAGCACCACGTGCTTCACCGGCTTGTCGGTCACGGTGCGGATGCGGGCGATCACGTCCTGCGCCATGCGCGGCGTCGCCTGGGCATCCACCACCAGCACGGAATCGTCGCCGATGATCACGCCGGAATTGGGGTCGCCCTCGGCGGTGTAGCCGTAGAGGCCGGGGCCGAGCTCCTCGAAGGAGACCTTCTTCTCGGCGAGGTCCGTGGTGCTGGCGAATGACATGGCGTGGTCCTCGTTCTGTTCGGTTCGTGCCACGCTTCATTGCGTGACGCGCAGGGTCTCGTCGGCGCCGGCGGGGAGGATGCCCTGGCGGGCACGGGCCAGGGCCTGCTCCAGCACCCGGGCATCGCCGATATGGTTGGCAAGAAGCAGGACGAGGCGCGCATTGACCTGCTGGCTTTGCGCCGGGGTGAGGCCGCGCTGGGCATCGACCAGGGCGGCGTAGAAGTCGTCCGGCGCATCGAGGTTGGGTTCGGTGTTCAGCGTGCCGGGCATGGCGGGCGTCCCTTCAGGCATTGCCGCTGGCGCGGGCGAGCGCGGCCAGGATGCGGGCGGGGTCGGCGGTGCGCCAGCGGGCGCAGACATGCTGGTCGGGGCGGAGGAGATAGAAGCCCCCTTCCCCGCCATCGTAGCGTTCCCAGGCCAGGCCCTCCGCATCCTCCAGCACCGTGGCGCCTTCCACGGCGAAGGGCGCGGAGCCGGCCGGGCGAAGGACCACGAGGCGCATCGGCACGGCGCCGGAATCGAGCGCGCGCAGGGCGGCCAGCAGGCCGGGCGCAGGCGGCGCCGCGGCAAAGAGCAGGCCGGTGAAGGTGCCGCCGAGATGCCGCAGCAGCCATTCCGGCTCCCCGTCCCGGTGCCTCCCATCCTGGGACACGGGCGCGTCCGCCGCCACCGCGCCGGGCACCATGGCGCCGGCGAAGCTGTCGGCATCCGGCGTGTTCAGCGGAGAATCGCGCAGCACCGCCGGGACGGAAAGGCGGCCGCTGTTGACCATGCGCCGGGCGAAGTTGCAGTCGCGCGCCAGGTCCAGCACGGCATCGCGGAAGGCGCGGCTGGCCTCGTTCTTCGGCGTGATGAAATCCGTGCTGCGGGTCGAGTTGCGGATGTTCTCGTCGGCGGCGAAGACACGCTCGCCGTCATAGCTGTCGAGCAGGCCCTCCGGCGCAGCGCCGCGCAGCACGAGGCCGAGCTTCCAGGCGAGGTTCTCGGCATCCTGCACGCCGCTGTTGGCGCCGCGCGCGCCGAAGGGGGAGACGCCGTGCGCGGCGTCGCCATTGAAGAGCACGCGGCCGTGGCGGAAGCGGTCCATGCGGCGGCAGACGAAGCTGTAGACGCTGACCCATTCCAGGGTGAAGGCGCGGTCCTCGCCCAGCAGCGCCCTGACGCGGGGGATGACCTTCTCGGGGCACTTCTCCGCCTCCGGATCGGCGTCCCAGCCGAGCTGGAAGTCGATGCGCCAGACCTGGTCCGGCTGGCGATGCAGCAGCACGGACTGGTTGGGGTGGAAGGGCGGGTCGAACCAGAACCAGCGCTCGGAGGGGAAGTCCGCCTCCATCCGCACATCGGCGATCAGGAAGCGGTCGCGGAAGACCTGCCCCCTGCTTTCCAGCCCCATGAGGCGGCGGGTGGGGCTGCGGCCGCCATCGGCGGCGACCAGCCAGTCGGCCTGGAGGCTGTAGGGGCCGTCCGGCGTTTCCACCTCCAGCCACACGCCGCCGGGGGCGTGCCGCAGGCCGGCGAGGCTGTTCTTCCAGCGGATTTCCAGGTTCGGCAGTTCCCGCGCGCGTTCCAGCAGGAAGCCTTCGACGTAGTATTGCTGCAGGTTGACGAAGGCCGGGCGGGCATGGCCGGTCTCGGGCAGCAGGTCGAAGCTGTAGACGGGCTCGTCGCGGAAGAAGACCTTGCCGCAGTTCCAGACCACGCCCTTCTCGACCATGCGGTGGCCGCAGCCGAGGCGGTCGAAGATTTCCAGGGTGCGCTTGGCGAAGCAGATGGCGCGCGAGCCGCCGGCGAGGCGGTCGTCGTCGTCCAGCACCACCACCGGCGTGCCGGATTGCGCGAGATCGATGGCCGTGGCCAGCCCGACCGGGCCGGCGCCGACCACCACCACCGGATGGCGGACCGGCTGGGCGGCGTCCTGGTCGGCGGAACGGCGATAGCCGAAGCGGAGGGTCTGGTAGTCGGGGGCCGGCGGCGCGAGGTCCGGCACGGATGGCGAGACGGCTTCCTGCAACCCCTTGGTCCTCCCTTTTTCACGGACGCCTTGCCGGCGTTCCTGTACGCTTCCGGGAAGATGTGTCTCATATGATATGATCTGGTCAAGGGACTTCGCCGCCTGGGTGCGGGGTGGGGGCCAGGGGTGGGCCAGGGGTGGGCCAGGGGTGGGAAGGAGCGGCCCCGGCGGGGCCGCCCTGGCGTCAGGCCGCCATGCGGCGGAAACGGTCGTGGCGGAAGGGCGCCGGGTCCACGATCGGGGTGTCGTTGGCCACCAGATCGGCCATCAGGCGCCCCGCCCCGGGCCCGATGCCGAAGCCATGACCGGAGAAGCCGGTGGCGATGTGCAGGCCGGGGATGCGCTCCACCGCGGAGATGACGGGCACCACATCGGGCGTCACGTCGATCAGCCCGCCCCATTCCTGCGCCACCCGCATCGCGGCGAAGCCCGGGAAGGCGCGCGTCAGGTTGGCACGGGCGCCGTCGAGCAGGGCGCGGGAGGGGACGGGGTCGAGGACCCGCACCGCCTCGAAGGGCGAGGCTTCCTCCATCCCCCAGTGGCGCGGGATGCGCCATTCCTCCAGGAAGCGGCCGCCGATGCGGAGGCGCAGGTCGCTCCAGGTCGCGCGCAGATTGGGCAGGAAGTCGAGGAAGAGGCGGAAGCTGTCCGGCGTGATGTCCGACACGGCGGCCCGTTGCGAGATGGTGTAGCCGCCATCGGCGCGCTTGCGGAAGGCGAAGTCCGAGGCGGCTGCCGCGGTTTCGGGCAGGCCCTCCAGCGGCTGGGTGCGCAGCACCGAGCCCAGCACCTTCATCTGCGGCAGGTCGAAGCCGGAATTGCCGCAGAACAGGCGCGACCAGGCGCCGCCCGCCAGCACCACGGAATCGCAGGCGATGCGGCCCTTCTCCGTCACCACCCCGGCGATGCGGCCGCCCTGCCGGTCCAGCCCGCGCACGGCGCAGCCGGTCAGGATGGCGGCGCCCCGCTCCCGCGCGGCGCGGGCGATGGCCGGGGCGGCGCGCTGCGGCTCGGCGCGTCCGTCGCTGGCGGTGTAGAGCGCGGCCGGCCAGCGGCGGGCGGAGCCGGGCAGCACCGCATCGACCTCCGCCGTGCCGAGCATGCGGCTGTCGAGCTGGTAGAGCTTCGCGTGTTCCAGCCAGGCCTCGTGCCGGGCGATGTCGGCCGGCCCCTCGCAGAGATAGACGATGCCGGACTGGCGGTAGCCCGTGTCGATGCCCAGGCGTCGGTCGAGGCCGCGCCAGATGCGCTGCGCCTCGATGCTGAGCGGGATCTCGCGCGGGTCGCGGCCCATGGTGCGGCACCAGCCCCAGTTGCGGCTGGACTGCTCCCCGCCGATGCGGCCCTTCTCGCAGAGGGCGGCGGAGATGCCCTTCTCGGCCAGGGCCAGCACGGTGCTGACGCCGATGATGCCGCCGCCGATCACCACGACATCGACGCGCGCCGGCAGGCTGGGATCGGATTCCACGGGATCGACGGGTGGGGACATGGTGTCTCTGTTTCTCCAGCGCCCGGATGGCGGATGGTGCCGGGCGGGCGACCCCGACGGTATACAGGAGAACTGGAGCAGCAAGTTCCGGACCGTCGCAAGCCCGCATCGCTTCCCCGGTGGTGTGGCCGGCTGGAAAACCGGCCCCGGCGGATGGTGGCTGGCCGGGTATACCGGAATTTCCGCGTCACCCCCGCCCCGGCCAAGGTAGGGGCATCGTTCCTGGCCCGGCTCTTGCTTCTGGCCAGGGCATCCAGCCCGGACAGGCGGCTTGCCGCAGCGCATGAAGACATCCTGCCCGTTGTGGGTGGAGAGTGCCGGAATCGGCGGCGGGATGCCGGCAGGACTGGGGCGACGAACAGGGCCTGGCACATGCCCGGCCCGGAACCGGATGAGGGGATCGATCGGATGGTCTGGCGTATCGGAGTGGATTCCGGCGGCACCTTCACCGATGTCTGCCTCTTCGAGGAGGAGACCGGGCGGATGGCGGTGTGGAAGGTGTCTTCCACGCCGGACGATCCCTCGCGCGGCATCGCGCAGGGCTTCGAGGAGGGCATCGGCCAGGTCGGCGTCGCGGCCGGCGAGGTGGGCTTCCTGGGCCATGGCACCACGGTCGCGACCAATGCGCTGATCCAGCACCGGGGCGTGAGGACCGGGCTGATCACCACGGACGGGTTCCGCGACCTGCTGGAGATCGGGCGGCAGAAGCGGCCGGAGCTCTATGACCTGCAGGCCGACAAGCCGGAGATCCTGGTGTCGCGCGACCTGCGGCTGGAGGTGCCGGAGCGCGTCCACCACGACGGCCGGGTGGAGACCGCGCTGGACGAGCAGGCGGTGCGCGAGGCCGCACGGGCGCTGCGGGCGGCGGGGGTGAAGTCCGTGGCGATCTCTTTCCTCTATGGCTTCGTGCGACCGGAGCACGAGGCCACCGCGAAGCGCATCGTGGAGGAGGAGTTCCCCGAGGCCTTCGTCTGCGCCAGCCACGAGGTGGCGCCCGAGTTCCGCGAGTTCGAGCGGCTCTCCACCACCGCGGTGAACGCCTATCTCGGCCCGGTGATGGAGGGCTATATCCGCCGGCTTTCCGCCCGGCTGCGCGACCTCGGCCTCGCCGTCACGCCGCAGCTCACGCAGAGCAATGGCGGCGTGATCGGCTTCGAGGCGGCGGCGCGGCTGCCCGTCCGCACCGTGCTGTCCGGCCCCTCGACCGGCGTGGTGGCGGCGCAGGAGATCGGGCGGATGGTCGGCATCCCCGACCTGATCACCTTCGACATGGGCGGCACCTCCACCGACGTGGCGCTGCTGAAGGACAGCCAGTGCCGCCTGACCGGGGAGGCCGAGGTGCATGGCTATCCGATCAAGGCGCCGATGCTCGACATCCACACGGTGGGCGCGGGCGGGGGCTCCATCGCCTATGTGGACAGCGGCGGGCTGCTGAAGGTGGGGCCGCGCTCCTGCGGCGCCTTTCCCGGGCCGGTCTGCTATGACAAGGGCAGCACCGAGCCCTCCACCACCGATGCGAACGTGGTGCTGCAGACGCTGAACCCGACACATCTGCTGGCCGGGCGCATGCCGGTGCGGCAGGACCTGGCGAAGGAGGCGATCGGGCGGCTGGCGGAGAAGCTGGGGCTGGACGTCATGGCCACGGCGCAGGGCATCATCAGCGTGGTGACGGCGAACATGGCGCGGGCCATCCGCGTCATCTCCGTGCAGCGCGGGCACGATCCGCGCGACTACACGCTGGTGGCCTTCGGCGGCGCCGGGCCGCTGCATGCGGCGCGGCTGGCGAAGGAGCTCGACATCTCCCGCATCCTGGTGCCGCTGACGCCGGGCATCCTTTGCGCCACCGGGCTGCTGCTGACCGACCTGCGGGCGGATTTCGCCTCCACGCGGCTGGCGGTGCTGGGGGAGGGCTCGCTGCCGCTGATGCGCGAAGCCTTCGCCGGGCTGGAGACCCAGGCGCGGGCCTGGTTCGAGGCCGAGGGCATCGCGCCGGAGGCACGGCGCCTGAAGCGCACCGTGGACATGCGCTATGCCGGGCAGAACTACGAGCTGAGCATCCCGCTTCCCGAGGGGGAGATCGGGAGCGCGACGCTCGATGCCCTGGCAGAAGGCTTCGCCGCCGCGCACCGGCAGCGCTACGGCTTCGTGGCGGAGGGGGAGACGGTGCAGCTCGTCACCTATCGCGCCGAGGCGACGGGAGTGGTGCGAAAGGCCGCCTTCCAGCCGCGGCCGGAGGTGGGGCCGGATGCCTCCGCCGCGCGGATCGGCGAGCGCGAGGTCTGGATGCCCGAGGCGGGCGGCTGGACCCCCTGCCCCATCTACGACCGCGCGAAGCTGCGGCCCGGCAATGCCGTCCAGGGCCCGGCCATCATCGAGCAGATGGACACCACCACCGTGGTGCTGCCCGCCATGGTCGCCCGCGTCGAACCCTATCTGAACCTGATCCTGGAGGCCGCATGAGCGCCGCCGCGAAAGACCGGGCTATGGTCGATCCCATCACCGTCGAAGTGATCTCCTCCGCCCTGTCCTCGATCACCGAGGAGATGGGCGAGGCGCTGGTGCGCGCCTCCTATTCCACCAACATCAAGGAGCGGCGGGACTGCTCCACGGCCCTGTTCAACACGGCGGGCGAGACGCTGTGCCAGGCCGAGCACATCCCGATGCACCTCGGTTCCTTCATCGGGATCATTCCGCATATCCTCAAGCGGCATCCGGTCGCGGAGATGCGGCCGGGCGACGTCTTCATGGGCAACGACGCCTATGAGGGCGGCGGCACGCACCTGCCGGACATCGTGCTGGCCGAGCCGGTCTTCGTGGAGGATGGCGGGACGAGCCGCATCGTCGCCTGGGCGGTGAACACGGCGCACCATGCCGATTTCGCCGATCGCGGCCATGCCCACATCTTCCAGGAAGGCATCCGCATCCCGCCGATCCGCCTGTACCGCGCCGGCGAGTTGCAGAAGGACGTGCAGGAGCTGCTGCTGCTGAACTGCCAGGTGCCGCGCGAGCGCCTGTCGGACCTGCGGGCGCAGATGGCGGCGAACCGGCTGGGCGTGGAGCGGATGCAGGCGCTCTGCGCGAAATACGGCACGGACACGGTGCTGGCGGCGGGCGATGCGCTGCTGGACTATGCCGAGCGCAAGATGCGCGCGGGCATCGCCACCATCCCGGACGGCACCTACCGCTTCGAGGACCTGTTCGACAATCCCGAGATCGACCGGGACCTGCCGATGTCCTGCGAGATCGCCGTGGCGGGCGACGAGATGCGCCTGCATTTCGAGGCGCCGGACCAGGTCCGGGCCGGGCTGAACATGGTCTACACCGCGCTGCTTTCCACCGTGTACTACGCGGTGAAGACGGTGGTGGACCCGACCATCCTGCCCAATGCCGGCCTCGCCCGGCCGCTGACGGTCACGGCGCGGGAGGGCAGCATCGTCAACTGCACCGCCCCCGCCGCGGTGAACGGGCGCATCGCCGCCTGCCAGCGCGTGGTGGACCTGATCCACGGCGCGCTGGCCCAGGTGGTGCCGGAGCGGGTGATCGCCGCCTGCAACGGCTCCGTCGCCTCCGCCACCTTCGTCGGCACGCAGCCGGGCACGGGGGAGATCTGGGTCTATCTGGAGACCATCGGCGGCGGTTCCGGCGCGCGTCACGACAAGGACGGGCTGGATGGCGTGCATGTGCACATGACCAACACCTCCAACCTCCCGGCCGAGGCGCTGGAGCTGGAATATCCGCTGACCCTGCTGCGCTATGAGCTGGTGGACGGTTCCGGCGGCTGCGGCACGCATCGGGGCGGCATGGGGCTGCGCCGGGTCTATCGCGCCGAGGCCGAGTGCCGGCTGCGCGTGGACGGCTCCCGCCTGCGCTCCGCGCCCTGGGGGCTGGCCGGCGGGTTGCCGGGCGGCATGGGCGGCTTCGTCTATGGGGAGGGCGTGGCGCCCTTCGACCACGGTTCCGGCGTGCTCAGGCCTGGACAGGTGGTGGAGATCGTCACCCCCGGTGCCGGGGGCTATGGCCCGCCTTCCGGCCGCACCGCCGCGGAAGTCGCCCGCGACGTGGCGGAACGCCGCATCGACCCCGGAACCGCGCGCCGCGTCTACGGCGCGTCCTGAACGCCTCCTGCTGACCCTGGGTAAGGATTGACGAACCATGTCTCCACGCATCGCCCGTCGCTCGCTGCTCGGGGCCGGCATGGCCCTGCCACTGCTGGGTCTCGCCGCCCGGGCGGCGGAATCCTCCGGCGTGCTGCGCCTCGGCCTTTCCTCCTATCCACCCAACCTGACGCCCTGGATCAATGCCGGCTCGGCCGCCGGCACGGTGGTGTCGCTGATGCACCGGGGGCTGCTGTCCTTCGACGGGGATGGCAGGCTGCAAGGCGAGATCGCCGAGCGCTGGGAGGCCGACGGCAAGGACTGGGTCTTCCATTTGCGTGACGTCACCTGCCACAACGGCCGGAAGATGACCTCCGCCGATGTGAAATGGACGCTGGAGCAGGTCGGGGGTGAGAAGTCCACCGCCTATATGCGCCCGCAGATGCAGGCGGTGGAGCGCATCGAGACGCCGGATGCCCGCACCGTGCGGCTGGTGATGAAGCAGCCGATGGTCACCATCCCCGAATGGCTGGCGACCTATTTCATGCCGATCGTGCAGAAGGATTCGATCGAGCGCGGCGGGGTGGGCGTGGGCTGCGGCCCCTTCGTCATGAAGTCCGCCGAGCGCGGCACCTCGATCGAGCTGGAGGCCTTCCCCGGCTTCTACAGGCCCGGCCTGCCGAAGCTGAAGGGCGTGCGCGCCGTCGCCTATCCGGACGAGAATGCCCGCGTGGCGGCGCTGATCGCGGGCGACGTGGACCTGATCGACTATGTGCCGTGGCAGTCCATGGGGCGGATCGAGTCCGAGCCGAAGCTGCGGCTGGACACGCAGAACGGCCCCTTCATGTACCTGCAGTTCAACGGGCGCAGCGGGCCGCTGGCCAATCCGCTGGTGCGGCAGGCGATCGGCTTCGCCATCAACCGGGACGACATCATCAAGGGCGCCTTCTTCGGGCGCGGCACGCCGATCCACGGCGTTCCGCTGCTGCCCGCCAACCCGTTCTATTCCCAAAGCGCGAACAGCACCTTCCGCTTCGATCCCGCGCAGGCCCGGGCGCTGCTCGCCAAGGCGGGAGTGGCGGAGGGATTCTCCTGCAACCTGCTCTCCACGGCGCAGTACGGCATGCACAAGGACACGGCCGAGGTGGTGCAGCAGAACCTCGCCGCCATCGGCAGCCAGGTGCAGATGAACCTGCCGGACTGGGCGACGCGCGTGCAGCTCGGCAATCGCGGCCAGTATGACCTCGCCATCGGCGGCACGGCGGTGGAGATCACCGATCCGGACGGGCTGAGTCCAATGATCGACAACAGCCTGCCCGCCTCCTACATCCGCAGCACCGGCTTCACCACGCCGGGGCTGAGCGAGCTGCTGGCCCAGGGGCGCGCCGAGAGCGACGTGTCGAAGCGCAAGGAGATCTATGCCAGGGTGCAGGATCTGGTGGTGGAGAACGTGCCGATGCTGGGCCTCTGCTACCGCTCGCAGGGCTATGCCATGACCTCGGCGCTCAGGGGCTTCGTCAACCTTCCGGGGCCGCTGACCTTCTATTCCCCGGCCACGCTCGAAGCGGCCAGCCTGTCGTGATGCCGCGGAGGACGATCTGATGCTGGAATCCCGGGGGCGCGTGGCGATGGTGTCCGGTGCCTCGCGCGGCATCGGCCGGGCGGTGGTGGAGCGATTGCTGGAGAGCGGCTTCACCGTTTCCGCCGGGATGCGGAGCCCGGATGCCCTGCCGGAGCATCCGCGCCTGAGCCGCCATCGCTATGATGCCGAGGACCTGGCCAGCGCGGAGGGCTGGGTGGCCGGGACCCTGGCGCGGCACGGGCGGCTGGACGGGCTGGTGAACGCGGCGGGGATCAACCCCATGGCCGGCCTGCACGATGCCGACGAGACGGCGCTGGACGCGCTGTGGCGGGTGAACGTGAAGGGGCCGGCGCGGCTGGTCCGCCTCGCCTGGGCGCATCTCGTGGCCGCCGGGCATGGGCGGGTGGTGAACCTGTCCTCGCTTTCCGGCAAGCGGGTGAAGAACGCCAATCTCGGCTATGCGATGAGCAAGTTCGCCGTGGTGGCGCTGACACACGAGGTGCGGCGCGAGGGCTGGGAACAGGGCATCCGCGCCACCGCCGTCTGCCCTTCCTTCGTCAATACGGACATGACCGGCCATGTCACGAGTTGGCCGCGCGAGAAGATGACGCAGCCGGCCGATCTCGCCCGGCTGATCGAGACCTGCCTGCTGCTGCCAGACGAGGCGGTGGTGGCGGAGCTGCTGGTCAACTGCCGGCTGGAAGACCTGTTCTGAGGGCGGGGAGGGTGTTTCCCCTCCCCTTCCCTTCTCAGGCGGCGGCCTGTTCCAGCGGCCGCCAGCCCGCATAGCGCGGATGGTTCGGGCCGATGGGCAGGAGGACGGCCTCGCCGGTTTCCGCGGAATGGTACATCGCCGTCAGCAGTTCCAGCGAGCGGCGGGCATCGGCCAGCGTCACCGGCAATGCGCCGCCGCTTTCCAGCGCGGCGTGGAAGTCGCGCATCTGGCCGGTGAAGCGCGGGGGCACCGGCACCCAGCCTTGCAGCGCCTCCTCGACCCGGGCCGCCGTGGCGGCGTCGCGCGGGACGATGCGCCAGGGGTCCTCGCCGGGGTTGTAGGGGCCGGGGCTGCTCTCGAAGGTCAGGTTCTCGAAGCAGAGGTACAGGCGGGTGATCTGTTCCTGGCATCCCACCGTGGCGGCGAGCGAAACCAGGGCGCCGCTTTCCATGGTCAGGCTGGCCACGGCGCAGTCCTCGACCTCGATATGGGGATGGACGCGCGTGGCGGTGCGGGCATAGACGTCGCGGATCGGCCCCATCAGCTCGCAGAGCATGTCGTGCGGGTGGATCGCATGGGTGATCAGCGTGCCGCCCAGCTCCGTGCTCCAGCGGCCGCGCCAGGGCACGGCGTAGTATTCCGGCAGGCGCTGCCAGGCCGTCTCCACCGTCGCCAGATAGGGGCGGCCGGCGATGCCGCTCTCGACGAGGTGCCTCGCCTTCTGGAAGCCGTCGCCGTAGCGGTACTGGAAGATGGGCATGACCCGGCCCGGCGAGCGCGCCTCGGCGGCGATCACCGCATCCACCTCCCGCAGGGAGCCGACCAGGGGCTTCTCGCAGACCGCGTGCTTGCCGGCGGCGAGCGTGGCCATGATCTGCTCGCCATGCAGGCCAGGCGGCGTGCAGATGTCCACGATCTCCACATCCGGCATGGCCAGCACCTCGGCGAAGCTCTGCGTGGCGCGGGGGATGCCGTAGTCGGCAGCGAAGCTGGCGAGGCGCTGCGGGTCGATGTCGCAGATCGCGACCACCTCGAAGAGGTCCGGATAGGGAAGGTAGCCTTCCTCCATGTGCCGCCGGCCGATCCCGGCGCCGACGATGGCGAGTTTGCGTCTGATGGGCATGGTCCGGCTCCTCACATCCCGGCGAAGGCGCGATCCGCCATGGCCTGGGCGGTCAGGGCGAGTTCCATGGCCCTGAAGCCGAGCTCCTGCGGCATCGCGGTTTCCGTGCGGTCGCGCAGGTCATTGGCGAAGAGGCGCCCGAAGGGCCGCACCGTGTCGTTGCAGTCGATGTAGCGGACGCCGTCCCGGTTCGAGAGGAAGAGGTGATCGCCTCCCGGGCGTCCCTCGGGGTCGAAATACTTCCGCAGCTCGATCGTGCCCTGGGTGCCGAGGATCACCAGTCGCCCGTCGCCCCAGACAGGCATCGCATCGGGGGTGTACCAGTCCACCCGGACATAGCCGGTCACCTTGCCGGCGCGCAGGTGCATGTCGCCGAAGTCGCGGAAGCGGGGGTGTTCCGGCAGGGCGCGGTTGCCGACCGTGGCGGAAAGGACCTCGCCCTCCACGCCCTGGCCCATCCCCTGGCCTATCCCCTGGCCCATCGCATCGGCGAAGAAGAGGAACTGCTCCGCCTGATGGCTGGCGATGTCGGTGAGGATGCCGCCGTTGCGGGCGGGGTCGAAGAACCAGTCCGGGCGCTTCGGGGCGCTGAGGCGGTGCGGGCCGAGGCCGACGGTGTTCACGACCTCGCCGATCGCGCCCTGGCGCACGAGCTCCCCGGCCCGCACCGTCGAGCGCTGGTCTAGGTGTTCCGAGAAGAAGATGCTGAAGAAGCGCCCCGTTTCCGCCCGCGCCGCGCGGACCGCCGCCAGATCCTCCAGCGTCAGCATGCCGGGCTTGTCCACCAGCACGTCCTTGCCATGCCGCATCGCCTCGATGCCGATGCCGGCGCGGTCGGCGGGGATGGCGGCGCTGAGGATCAGGCCGATCTCCGGGGACTCCAGGATGCGCCGGCGATCGGCGATGCGCGGGATCTCCGGGTAGCGGTCCTGGAAGGTGGCGGCGAGGTCGTCCTCCGGCGCGTGGAAGCCGGCGCATTCCCCGCCGGCCTCCCGCATCGCGCGCATCATGCCGTGGATATGGTCGTGGTTGATGCCGATGACCGCGAAACGGAACGGTGCCATGGTTCAGCCGCGCTCCAGCACGTCATTGGCCTCGTTCACGAAGCGCCTGGCGCCGTCCCTGGGCGAAAGGCGGCCGAAGCCGATCTCCTCGTTGGTCCGCTTCAGGATGTTGGCGATCTCGCCCGCGCCCTTGGGCGGCGGCGGCGGCACGGGGCCGACGCGCGTGCTGACCATGTCGATATAGGCCACCAGCTCCTTGCTGGATTCGTCCATGCCCTTCTTGATGACCTCGCGCTGGGCATTAGCGATGGGCACGCCACGCTCCACGCCCAGGATCTCGCCGGCGCGCGGATCGGTGACGTAGAAGTTCAGCAGCTTCACCGCCTCCTCCGCCCGGGGCGAGCGGCCATAGACGCTCAGCAGCTGCGACGGCTTCAGGTACTGGCCGGGCGGGGCATCGGGGGCGATGGTGGGCACCATGGTCATGGTGACGCGGTCGCGGTTCAGCTTCTGCATCGCCACGAGCTGGTTGGAATGGGCGAAGTCGATGGCCGCCTTGCCCAGCGTCAGCGGGCTGGTCTCCAGGCTGTTCTGGTAGAGGGCCTGCACCTCCGCCGGCACGCAGGCCTTGCTCTTGCGCAGACGGTCCCAGTAGCCGAACCATTCCTCCATGTCGGCGGTGGCGAAGCCCAGCTTGTCGTCCGGTGCATAGAGCAGCTTGCCCTTCTGGCGCAGGAAGATCTCCAGGATCGGCTCCTGCTGCCCGGCATCCGAAAGCCCGTAGAAGTCGGCCCTGTTGGCCTTGCGGGTAATCTCCGCGCCCAGCTTCGCATAGGCGTCCCAGGTCAGATCGGGTGTCGGCAGCGGCAGGCCGGACTGTTCCAGCACCGTGCGGTTGAACATCATCGAGGGCGAGTTGGCCCCGAAATTGACGCCGTAGAGCTTGCCGGCCGCCTTGCCGACATCGACGAATTTCGGGTCCCAGTCGCTGATCTGCAGCGTGCCGGGCACATGGGAATCGAGCGGCAGCAGCACGCCGCGCCGCGCGTATTCGAAGAGGTAGCGGTAGTCCATCTGGATCAGGTCCGGCGCGTTGCGGCCGACGACCTGGGTGGCGAGCTTGGGCCAGTAGTCGCTCCAGCCCATGTTCTCGCTGTCCACCGACACGTTCGGATGGAGCTGGCTGTAGAGGGCGCTGACCTTCATGGTGCGGTCCGCCCGTTCCTTGGTGCCCCACCAGGTCATGCGCAGCCGCACCGGCGCCGCCTGGGCCCTGGCCAGTCCGCCGCCGCCCGCGAGAAGACCCAGCGAGGCCATCCCGCCCAGCATGAGGTTCCGTCTTGTGGACATGCTTCCTCCGATTGGTTCTTCTTGCTTCCGTTCAGCCGAGCTGCGCGGCCACGGGCACGGCCCGGCCGGTCTTCACGCTTTCCACCGCCGCGACGCCGCAGAGCACGGACAGCGCGCCGGCCCGCGCCCCGGCGCGCTGGTGCAGGGGGTCGGGCATCTCCGGATCGAAGAGCATGGCCTGCAGGCGCTTGTCGCCGCCGAAATGGCCGCCATGCTCGCGCGTGATGCGGATGGTCTCGGAGGGGCCGAAGTTCCGCATCAGCAGGATCTCGTCATGGTCTCCGATGCCGAAGGGGTCCTTCTCCTTGTGCCGGATCTCCAGCCGCCCCTTGCGCCCGTTGAAGGCGAGGTGGTGCCCCTCGACCGGCATGCAGGCGTTCAGGGAGTAGGAGACCTGCACGCCGTTGCCATAGACCAGCGAGGCGCTCATCGTGTCGTAGATGTCGATGTCCTCGCGGAAGACGCAGGCGTCGCGGACATAGCCGTCCTCCCGCGAGGGGTCCTCGTAGAGCATCTCCAGCCAGGGATCGGCGGCGATGTCGAGGTGGAAGTCGCAATCCGCCGCATGGAGGCAGCCGTGGCAGCGCTCGCCGCGATAGGGGCCGTTGGCGCCGTAGTGCCGCAGGTTGCCGCGCGCGAAGATCTCCTTCGGCTCGTCCGCCACGTACCAGTTCAGCAGGTCGAAATGATGCGTGGACTTGTGGACGAAGAGGCTGCCGGAGTTCTTCTGGTAGGCGTGCCAGCGGCGGAAGTAGTCCGCCCCATGGCGCGTATCGAGATACCAGTGGAAGTCGATCGAGGTGATCTCCCCGATCGCACCCTCCATCAGCAGTTCCTTGATCTTCGCACCGAAGGGTGCGTAGCGGTAGTTGAAGGCGACATTCACCTTGCGCCCGGTCCGCGCCTCCGCCTCCAGGATGCGGCGGCACTTGGCCGCGGTGGTGGCCATGGGCTTTTCGGTGATGACGTCGGAGCCTGCCTCCAGCGCCTGCACGATCAGGTCGTCATGCGTGTCGTCGCGGGTGCAGACCATCACCGTGGCGGGACGGAGGGTGGACAGCATCTCCCCGAAATCGGTGAAGACCGGGGCGTTGGTGCCGATCGCGCGCTGCGAGCGGTGGGCGCGCATCCCGTTGATGTCGCAGAGGCCGACGAGATCCACCTGCGGGCCGAGACGGGAAAGCAGCTCCTTGCCCCACATGCCGGTGCCACGATGGCCCGTGCCGACCAGCGCAATCCGCTGCTGCGCGAGATCAAGCGACATACTCACTCCCCATGGACAGGACCGGCGCCAGGCGCGGGCAGACGGAGCCGTCGGCGCGGAACAGGTGGCAATCCCCCGCATCGCAGGTGATCGGGATGTTTTCGCCCGGATGGATGCGGCGCTGTCCTTCCAGTTGCAGCGTCACGGCCTGTCCGTCCGCCGTCTGGCCATAGACCAGCGAGGCGCTGCCGAGCTGTTCCACGAGCTGCACGCGCAGGCCGCCGAGTTGCACGCCGTCGCTTCCGGCGCGCAGATGCTCGGGCCGGATGCCCAGCACCAGCCCTTCCTCGGCGGGCGGGCGGAGGCCGGGAAGGCGCACCTCCTGGCCGCCCAGCATCACGCCCTCCCCCCCCGGCGCAGGGGCCACCGACAGGAAGTTCATCTTCGGGCTGCCGATGAAGCCGGCCACGAAGCGGTTGACCGGGTTGTTGTAGAGATCGAGCGGCGAGCCGATCTGCTCGACCTTCCCGGCGCGCAGCACCACGATCTTGTCGGCCATGGTCATGGCCTCCACCTGGTCGTGGGTCACGTAGATCATCGTGTTGCCGAGCTTGCGGTGGAGATTGGCGATCTCCACCCGCATCTGCACGCGCAGCTCGGCGTCCAGGTTCGACAGCGGCTCGTCGAAGAGGAAGATCCCCGGCTCGCGCACGATGGCGCGGCCGATGGCCACGCGCTGACGCTGCCCGCCCGAGAGCTGCTTCGGCTTGCGCTCCAGCAGATGGCTCAGTTGCAGCACCTCCGCCGCCTGCCGCACACGGCGGTCGATCTCCGGCTTCGGCATCCGGGCGGTTTCCAGCGCGAAGGCCATGTTCTTGTACACGTTCATATGCGGGTAGAGCGCATAGGACTGGAAGACCATGGCGATGCCGCGCTGCGCCGCCGGCACGTCGTTCATGACATTGCCGCCGATCACCAGATCGCCGTCCGAGATCGTTTCCAGCCCCGCGATCATGCGCAGCAGGGTGGACTTGCCGCAGCCCGAGGGGCCGACGAAGACCACGAACTCGCCGGGCGTGATGTCGATGTTCACGTCATGCAGCACGGCATGCTGGTCGAAGCGCTTGAAGACGTGCCGCAGGTTCAGGCCGGTCATCGTTTCATCCCCGTGGTGGCGATCCCCTCGATCAGCAGACGCTGGAAGAAGAGGAAGAAGAGGAAGACAGGAACCAGGCCCAGGACGGACATGGCGAAGAGCGCCGGCCAGTCGGATTCCCCGCCCGAATCCACGAAGGAGCGCAGGCCGATCTGGGCCGTGTAGGTTTCCATGTCGTTCAGGTAGATCAGTGGCCCGAAGAAGTCGTCCCAGGTCCAGATGAAGGAGAAGATCGCGGCTGTCGCCATCACCGGCAGCGAAAGCGGCAGCATGATCTTCCAGTAGATCCGCCAGGGGCTGCACCCGTCCATCATGGCGGCCTCGTCCAGCTCGCGCGGGATGTTGCGGAAGAACTGGACCATCAGGAAGATGAAGAAGGCGTCCGTGGCCAGGAACTTCGGCACCACCAGCGGCAGGATGGTGTTCACCCAGTCCAGGTTCAGGAACAGGATGTACTGCGGGATCAGCGTGACGTGATAGGGCATCATCAGCGTGCCCAGCATCAGCGCGAACCAGAGGTTCCTGCCCCGGAAGCGCAGCCTGGCGAAGGCATAGGCCGCCAGCGAGCAGGATACGACATTGCCGATCACCGACAGCACCGCGATCACTGCCGAGTTCCAGAAGAACCGCCCGAAGCTGACCTGCAGGCTGTTCCAGCCGCGGACATAGGCCTCCAGGCTGAGGCTCTGCGGGATGA
Source organism: Roseomonas sp. FDAARGOS_362 (assembly GCF_002754815.1). Lineage (GTDB taxonomy): Bacteria > Pseudomonadota > Alphaproteobacteria > Acetobacterales > Acetobacteraceae > Roseomonas > Roseomonas mucosa. The sequence goes on from NZ_CP024588.1 coordinate 2,036,222, forward strand.
TCGAGATGGTGGAGAAGATGTCCTGGCTGCTGCGGAAGGAGCTCGCGAGCATCCAGAGCAGCGGGTAGAGCATGCAGAAGGCGACGGCGATCAGCACCGCATGCTTCAGGACCGGGCGGCCGCTTGCCGCCGCGCGGGGGCCGCCGTGGCGGAGGGCCTCACTCATCGTAATGCACCCAGAAGCGCGCGGAGAGGAAGGAGACCGCGGTGAAGCCCGCGATGATCAGCACCAGCACCCAGGCGAGCGCCGAGGCATAGCCCATGCGGAAGAAGCTGAAGGCCTCCTGGAACAGATAGAGGGTGTAGAACAGGGTGGAGTTCACCGGCCCGCCCGTGCCCTCGCTGATGATGAAGGCGGGGGTGAAGGCCTTGAAGGCGTCGATCACCTGCACGATGGAGTTGAAGAAGATGATCGGCGTCAGCAGCGGCAGGGTGATGCGGAAGAACTGCCGGCGCGGCGAGGCCCCGTCCAGGCTGGAGGCCTCGTACAGGTCCTGCGGAATCTGCCGCAGCCCGGCCAGGAAGATGATCATCGGGCTGCCGAACTGCCAGATGCCCAGCACCACCAGCGTGTAGAGCGCCGTGTCCGGGTTGGCGATCCAGCTCGGCCCCTGGATGCCGACCAGGGCGAGGAGCTGGTTCAGCAGGCCGGTGCCGGAGAAGATCTCCCGCCACAGCACCGCGATGGCCACGCTCGCCCCCAGCAGGGAGGGCAGGTAGAAGATGGCCCGGTAGATGGTGAGGCCGCGGATGCCCTTGTTGAGCACCATCGCCACGCCCAGGGCGAAGGCGAGCTTCAGCGGCACGGTCAGCACCACATAGGTGAAGGTGACGCGCAGGGATTCCCAGAACTTGGTGTCCGAGAAGAGGATGCGCCGGTAGTTGGCCATCCCCGCCCAGCGCGGGTCCGTCATCAGGTCGAAATGGGTGAAGGACAGCGCCAGCGAGGCCAGGGCCGGCCCCAGCGTCAGCCCGAAGAAGCCGATCAGCCAGGGCAGCAGGAAGAGGTAGCCGGGCAGGCTTGCCCAGCGTTTCCGGCTGGCCTTCCGCTTCCGGGCGGCGGTCCAGCCCGTCTCAGCGGCGGCGATCTGCATGATCCCCCGCCCCGTTTCCGGGTTTCGTCATCGGTCGTCCTCCCCATGGCTCTTGCGGCCATGTCCGTCAGCCCCTACTCAGCAAGCAGGTAACCGGTTGGTTCCCACGCTAGGGAGGCGCCTCCCTTCGTGTCAAGCACGGATATGATCGGTCGTGATCGCACACGAGCGTTCTTTCCGCTGGTCTTGTGCATCCTCCACGGCAATTTTGCGGAACCATGTCGGACATACTCATCCCGCAGCGCAGCAAGCGCGCCGAGACCACCCGCCGGAAGATCCTGGACGCCGCGGTCGTCGAGTTCACCGCCAATGGCCTGGCCGGGGCCCGGGTGGACGAGATCGCCGCCCGGGCCGGGGTGAACAAGCGCATGCTCTATGTGCATTTCGGCAGCAAGGAGGAGCTCTGGATCCAGGTCCTGGAGCATGTCTATGGCGCCAAGCGGGAGGAGGAGCGGGCGCTCGACGTCGGCAGCCTGCCGCCGGTGGAGGCCATGGCACGGCTGGTGCGCTTCAACCTTCGCTACACGGCGCGGCATCCGGAGTTCGTCACCCTGCTGAACCAGGAGAACATGCACCGGGCCAGTTACCTGGGGCGCAGCGAGCAGGTGCGGGCGCTCTATTCGCCGCTGCTCGAATCCGTGCGGGATGTCCTGGTCAGGGGCGCCGAGGCGGGCGTCTTCCGGCGCGATGCCGATCCTTTGCAGACCTATGTGACGATCGTGGCGGTGGGCCATTTCTACGTGGCCAACCTCCATACCCTTTCGGCCATCTTCAAGACCGACCTGTCCACCGAGGTGGCGCTGGGGCTGCGCGAGGATCACTGCGTGGATGTGATCCTGGGCTATCTTCGTGCTTGACCGGCGGGGCAGTCCCGTTCTTAGGTAACCATGCAGTTACCTGAGAACGGGATGGAATCGTCATGGCGGAACGTCGCATTGGCCTGATCATGCATGGCGTGACAGGGCGCATGGGCATGAACCAGCACCTGATCCGCTCGATCGCCGCGATCCGGAAGGATGGCGGCGTCCCCCTGAAGAACGGCGACCGGCTGATGCCCGACCCGATCCTGGTCGGCCGCAACCGCGAGAAGCTGGAGGCCCTGGCCCGGGCGCACGGGGTGGAGCGCGTCGGCACCGATCTCGACGAGGCCCTGGCCAACAAGGAAGACGAGATCTTCTTCGACGCCGGCACCACGCAGATGCGCGCCGCGCTGATCCGCAAGGCCATCGCCGCCGGCAAGCACATCTACACCGAGAAGCCGACCGCCGATAACCTGGAGGACGCGCTGGACGTGGCCCGCCTCGCCCGCAAGGCGGGGGTGAAGAACGGCGCGGTGCAGGACAAGCTCTTCCTGCCGGGGCTGGTGAAGCTGAAGATGGCCATCGACAGCGGCTTCTTCGGCAAGATCCTCTCGGTGCGGGGCGAGTTCGGCTACTGGGTCTTCGAGGGCGACCTGCAGCCGACGCAGCGGCCCTCCTGGAACTACAAGAAGGACGAGGGCGGCGGCATCATCCTCGATATGCTCTGCCACTGGCGCTACGTGCTGGACAACCTGTTCGGCGAGACCAAGGCGGTCTCCTGCCTGGGCGCCACGCACATCCCGCGCCGCATCGACGAGAAGGGCGAGGCCTACGAAGCCGATGCCGACGATGCCGCCTACGCCACCTTCGAGCTGGAGGGCGGGGTGATCGCGCAGATCAATTCCTCCTGGGTGACGCGGGTGCGGCGGGACGACCTCGTGACCTTCCATGTGGACGGCACGCATGGTTCCGCCGTGGCCGGGCTGATGACCTGCCGGACGCAGAGCCGTGTGAACACGCCGAAGCCCGTCTGGAGCCCCGACACGCCGCAGCCCATCGACTTCTTCGCGGGCTGGGAGGAGATCCCCGACACGCAGCCCTATCCCAACGGCTTCCGGGTGCAGTGGGAGCTGTTCCTGCGCCATGTCGCGGGCGAGCTGCCGGAGTTCAAGTGGAACCTGCTGGCCGCCGCCAAGGGCGTGCAGCTCGCCGAGGCCGGCCTGAAGTCCTGGGCCGACCGCCGCTGGATCGACCTGCCGAAGCTGGAGGTCTGACCCTGTGCCGACCCTGACCCTGCCGGGCGCCGAGGGGCGCCTGGCGCCCTACACCACGGGCGCGCCACGGGAGTTCCCCGTGGCGAAGCCGCCCTTCCCGCGTATCGCCCTGGCCGCCGCGCATCTGGTGGCCGATCCGCTGGCGGAGCAGGACCCCTGGCTCGACGTGAGGATCGACTGGGACCGCACCATCGCCTTCCGCCGCCACCTCTGGTCGCTGGGCCTGGGCGTGGCCGAGGCGATGGATACGGCGCAGCGCGGCATGGGCCTCGACTGGGCGGGGGCGCAGGAGCTGATCCGGCGCTCGCTCGATGCGATGAAGGACGTGCCGGGCGCGGTGATGGCCTCCGGCGCCGGCACCGACCATCTGGCGCCCGGCCCGGATGTCACGGTGGACGACGTGATCCGTGCCTATGAGGAGCAGTGCTCCGCCGTCGAGGGCATGGGCGGGCGCATCATCCTGATGGCCTCCCGCGCCCTGGCCCGGGCGGCGCGCGGGCCGGACGACTATGTGCGCGTCTATGACCGCATCCTGCGGCAGGTGCGGCAGCCGGTGATCATCCACTGGCTGGGCGAGATGTTCGACCCGGCGCTGGAGGGCTACTGGGGCCATCACGACCACTGGAAGGCGATGGAGGTGGCGCTGGAGGTCATCGCCGGCCATGCCGCCAGGGTGGACGGGGTGAAGATCTCCCTGCTCGACAAGGAGAAGGAGATCGCCATGCGCCGCCGCCTGCCCGAAGGCGTGCGGATGTACACGGGCGACGACTTCAACTACGCCGAAACGATCGCCGGGGATTCCGAGGGGCATTCCGACGCGCTGCTCGGCATCTTCGATCCGATCGCCCCGGCGGTGGGCGGCGCGCTGGCCTGCCTGTCGCGCGACGACCTGCAAGGCTTCCACGACATCCTGGCGCCGACCGTGCCGCTCAGCCGGCATATCTTCAAGGCGCCGACCCGGTTCTACAAGACGGGCGTGGTCTTCATGGCCTGGCTGAACGGGCACCAGGACCACTTCACCATGGTCGGCGGACAGCAGTCGGCCCGCTCCATCGGCCATTTCGCGGAGCTCTTCCGTCTCGCCGACAAGGCCGGTCTGCTGCGCGACCCGGACCTTGCCGCCGCGCGGATGCGGCAGATCCTCGCGGTGCACGGCGTGTCATGAGCATGGCGAAGAGCGATCCCGGACCCCTTTCCCTCAACACCGCCACGGTGAAGGAGCGCTGGGGGCTGGCGGAATGCATCGAGGGCTGTGCCCGGCACGGCATCCCCGGCATCTCCCCCTGGCGCGACGTGCTGCAGGCCATGGGGGTGGAAGAGGCGGCGCGGCAGATCCGCGATGCCGGGCTGACGGTCACCGGCCTGTGCCGCGGCGGCATGTTCACGGCCCCCGACGCGGCGGGGCGGGCCGCCGCCATCGAGGACAACCGCCGCGCCATTGCCGAGGCCCATGCCATCGGCGCCGCCTGTCTCGTGATGGTCTGCGGCGGGCTGCCGCCCGGTTCCCGGGACCTGCCCGGGGCGCGGGAGATGGTGCGGGAGGGGCTGCACGCCATCATGGGCGAGGCGCGCGATGCCGGCGTCACCATCGCGCTGGAGCCGCTGCACCCGATGACCTGCGCCGACCGCTCCGTGCTCGCCACGCTGGGGCAGGCGCTGGATCTCTGCGAGGAGCTGGGGCGCGGCAGCGGCGTGGCGCTGGATGTCTATCATGTCTGGTGGGACCCGGACCTGGCCCGGCAGATGCGGCGCGCCCGGGGACGGATCGCCGCCTTCCACACCTGCGACTGGCTGGTGCCCACCACGGACACGGTCTTCGACCGCGGCCTGCCGGGCGACGGGGTGATCGACATCCCCGCCATCCGCGCCATGGCGGAGGAAGCCGGCTGGCCCGGCGGGGCGGAGGTGGAGATCCTGTCGCGCCGCTGGTGGGCACGCGATCCGGACGAGGTGCTGCCGCTGCTGAAGGAGCGCCACCAGAGCGCCTGCTGACACCCTCCGCACCCCGCCGGGCACGGGGGGGGGATGGCCGGTCTTCCGGCGAAGCTGCGGCGCGGGCCCGCGACGGCCCGCGCCCCCCCATCAAGAAGAATGCGTTCGGGAGAAACAACGGGAATGTTCATCGCAAGACGCGGCCTCCTGGCCGCCGGGCTGGCCCTTCCGTCCGTGGCCCTTCCGTCCCTGGCGCGCGCCCAGGGCGGCGGCGCCTGGGCCCCCACCCATCCGGTGCGCTTCGTCGTCCCCTTCCCCGCCGGCGGCGCCACCGACGTGGTGGCGCGCGTGCTGGGGGAGCGATTGCAGCAGCGCCTGGGCCAGCCGGTGGTGGTGGAGAACCGCACCGGCTCCGGCGGCAACCTCGGCATGGAGAATGCCGCGCATTCCCCCGCCGATGGCCATACGCTGGTGATGGCGACCATGGGAACGCTGAGCATCAACCAGCATTTGTACCGCAACCTCGGCTTCGATCCGGTGAAGGGCTTCGCCCCCATCTCCATGGCCTTCGGCACGGACCATGTGCTGATCGTCAACCCCGGGGTGCCGGCGCGGACGGCGCAGGAATTCGTGGCGCTGGCGAAGGAGAAGGGCAGCGGCATCAGCTATGGCTCGGCGGGTTCCGGCAGTTCCACCCATATGGTGGCGGAGCTCTTCCGGCTCGCCGCCGGCATCCAGCCGATGCACGTTCCCTATCGCGGCAGCGCCCCGGCCCTGAACGACACGATCGCCGGAACGGTGCAGTTCATGCTGGACCAGCTTCCCTCCGCCCTCGGCCAGATCCAGGCCGGGACGGTGCGCGCCCTGGCGACCACCGGCCCGCGGCGCTCGGCCCTGTTGCCGGAGGTTCCCACCATGGCGGAGATCGGGCTCCCGGCGGCGGAAGCGACCTCCTGGGGCGCGGTCCTCGCCCCCGCCGGGACACCGGCCGCCGCCATCGCCCGCTACAACCAGGCGATCCGCGAGATCCTGGCCGAGCCCGGGGCGCAGGAACGCCTCGCCGCCGCCGGAGCGGACGCGGTTTCCTCCACGCCCGAGGAGCTCGCCGCCACCATCCGGCGGGAAAGCGACAAATGGGGCCGCGTGGTGCAGGAGGCGAGGATCACCGTGAACTGACGGCCCAAAGGGGGTGCCCGGAAGGGGCACCGCTCAGGCCAGATGCGGCAGGTCCTGCGCCCGGACCTCGTGGCGCAGGGGCTCCCCGGACAGGAAGCGCCGGATCTCCTCGATCACCAGCGCCGTCATGCGCTGCGTTTCCGGCCCTTCCGCCCCCGCGATATGCGGCGTCAGGAAGACGTTGGGCAGGTCGTAGAGCGGATGCCCCGGCGGCAGCAGGTCGGGTTCCGTCACGTCGATCACCGCGCTGATCCGCCCGCCTGACAGGGCCTCCACCAGCGCCTCCTGGTCCACGAGGCCGCCCCGTGCCGTGTTCAGCAGCACCGCGCCGTCCCGCATCAGCGCCAGTTCCCGCCGGCCGATCATGCCGCGCGTGGCGGGCAGCAGCGGTGCGTGCAGGCTGACCAGATCGGCCTCGGCGAGCAGGACCTCCAGCGGCCGCGGGGTGGCGCCCAGCCGCGCGGCCTCCTCCCCGCCCACGAAAGGGTCGCTCAGCAGCACCCGCAGGTCGAAGGGCCGCAGCAGCTCGATCACCCGCCGCCCGATCCGGGAGGCACCGACGATGCCGACCGACTTGCCGTAATTGCCCAGGCCCGGCGCGAGGTTGCTCCAGGGCTTCGGCGCATCGCGCCGTTCCCGGTACAGCCGGTTGAGGCGGAAGACCTGCTTGTTGGCGAAGAGGATCGCCGCCAGCGTGTATTCCGCCACCGGCAGCGCATTGGCATCGGCGGCATTGACCACGCGGATGCCGCGCTCCCATGTCTCGGGCGCGAGATGCCCCTTCACCGTGCCGGCGAGATGCGCCACCAGCCGCAGGCGCGGCATGGCCTCCAGCGCCGCCCGGTCCAGCCGCGGCGCGCCCCAGCCGGTCACCAGCACCTCCACCTCCGGCAGGAGCGGTGCCAGCGCGGGGTCGTCGAAGCGGCGTACGGGTTCGGGCAGCAGGACATCCAGCAGTTCCCGCAGTTGCGCGTGCTGCGCGGCGGAGACGGTTTCGGGATTGCGGCCCGGGTCATAGGCCAGCAGGGCAGCGGGTCCGCTCATGATTCCTCCCCAGGTTTTCCTGCCGCAATGCAGCAAAAGTAACCAGACATTTACGAAGTATCCCGGGCGTGGATTATCCACCTCATCCCTTTGCCTGCAAGCTATCCGCCGTTGATGCTTGACATGCCGTGGTGCGGTAGTAACCTTCCAGTTACCAAAAAGCGGCAGCCGGCCGCCTCCGAACCCGCGCCGACGGCATGGTTCCCGGACACGGCCCCGAGGCGTGTTGTCCCGGGAGCCGACCCGAAGTGGGCGAGAACGGCGCCGGACAAGGGGAGGACAAGTCCATGGCGGATCTCGCGCGGCGCGACCTGGGTCGGCTGGCCCTGGGCGGCGGCCTTGCCCTGATGGGCGGCACGCTGGCGGGCGGCCGTTCCGCCAGGGCGGCGGAAACGAGGATGGCGGTGCAATGGTTCGGCGCCAGCGACCGCGCCCGCCGCACCTTCGCGGTGATCGAGCTCTTCGAGAAGCGCCATCCCGGCCTCAAGATCAATGGCCAGTACGGCAACTCCACCGACTACTTCCAGAAGATCAACACGCAGATCGCCGGCCGCAACGGGCCGGACGTCTTCCAGCTCGAACCCAACAGCCTGTCCGACTATGCGCGGCGCGGCGCGCTGCTGCCGCTGGAGCCGATGCTGGGCAAGACCATCGACGTGTCGGGCATCGACCCTTCGATGCTCGACCTCTGCCGCGTGGACGGCAAGGTCTATGGCATGGGGCTCGGCCTGAACTCCTTCGCCATGCTCTATGATTCCGAGGTCTTCGCGCGCACCGGCCTGACGCCGCCGGACGAGAAGACCAGCTGGGACGACTATGTCCGCCTTTCGGTGGAGCTGACCAAGGCGGCCAAGCAGGAGAACTGGTGGGGTTCCGCCGATATCAGCCGGAACCAGCAGGCGCTGACCGTCTGGCTGCGCCAGCATGGCATCGATCTCTTCACGGCGGAGGGCAAGCTCGGCCTCACCCCGGAGCTGGCGGCGGAATGGTTCGCCTTCTGGGACAGGCAACGCAAGGCCGGCGGCTGCATCACGCCCGACATCGCCTCGCAGGACGTGAACTCCATCCAGTCCATGCCGCTGGTCACCAAGAATGCCGGCATGGCGCTGATGTTCTCCAACCAGCTCGTCGCGACGCAGGAGGTCGTGCCGTTCAGGCTGGGCATGACCACCTTCCCGCATGGCGGCCCCGGCGCGAAGCCGGGGCATTTCTACCGCCCCGCACTGATCTGGTGCCTTTATGGCCGCGGCCGCAACACGCAACTTGCGGCGGAGTTCGTGAACTTCTTCCTCAACGATCCGGAGGCGGTGAAGATCCTGGGCGTCGAGCGTGGCGTGCCGATGGCCAAGGCATCGCGCGAGCTCGTCCTGCCGACGCTGAACGAGATGGAGCGCCGCACGGTGGAGTACGTCAACCTCCTGGCCGACAAGGTGGGCCCCTATCCGCCCGCCATGCCGGTGAACGCGCAGCAGTTCGGCCAGTTCCTGCGCAACGCCGCCGACGAGTTCGCCTTTGGCCGGATGGATGCGAAGCAGGCCGCCGCGAAGCTGGTCAGCGACACGAACGCCATCCTGTGACGAACGCGGACCTGCACGCGGCCATCCGCGGGAACCCGCTGGGCACCCGCGCCGATGCCGCCCACCTGCTGCTCGACCTGAACGCGCCGCTGCGGCCCTGCTTCAGCCCGGGGCGCGCGCAGGTGCGGCTGGGGCTGGACAGCGCGCATTTCGACCGCAAGGCCGAATGGTTCGAGGGCTATGCCCGCCCGCTCTGGGGCCTCGCGCCCTTCGCGGCGGGCGGCGGCGATTTCGACGGCTGGTCCCTGTTCCGGGAGGGGCTGGCGAGCGGCAGCGACCCCGCGCATCCGGAATACTGGGAGGCCGTCACCGACCACGACCAGCGCTCGGTGGAGATGGCGGCGCTGGGCTTCGCCCTGGCCCTGGTGCCCGAGCATCTGTGGGAGCCGCTGCCGGAAACCGCGAAGCGCAACCTCGCCACCTGGCTCGGCGGCGTGCAGCGCGTCGCCATGGCCGACAACAACTGGCACTTCTTTCCGGTCATGGCGGGGCTGGGCATGGAGCGCGTCGGCCTGCCGGTCGACGAGGCTTCCCGCGACCGGCACTTGGCACGGATCGAGGAATTCTACCTCCGCGACGGCTGGTACGGCGACGGGGCCGGCGGCCATATCGACCACTACAACGGCTTCGCGCTGCAGTTCTATGGCCTCGCCTATGCCGCCCTGGCCGGCGGGCGCGACCCGGAGCGCGCCGCCCGCTACCGCGACCGTGCGGTCGCCTTCGCCCGGGGCTTCCGCCACTGGTTCGGCGATGACGGCGCCACGCTGGCGATCGGCCGTTCGCTGACCTACCGCTTCGCCACCGCCGCCTTCTGGGGCGCGCTGGCCTATGCCGGGGTGGAGGCGCTGCCCTGGGGCGTGATCCGCGGGCTCTGGGCACGGCAGATCCGCTGGTGGCTGCAACAGCCGATGCTGGACGAGGCCGGGCGGATGCGCGTCGGCTATCGCTGGCCGAACCTGCTGATGAGCGAGAACTACAATTCCCAGGGCTCGCCCTACTGGGCCTTCAAGGCCTTCCTGCCGCTCGCCCTGCCGGACACGCATCCCTTCTGGCAGGCCGAGGAGGCGCCGCACCCGGACGCGGACGGCGTGACCCTGATCCCCGGGGCCTTCATGCTGGTGCGGCGCCAGGGCGGCGACGTCACCGCCCTGCCCGCCGGGCCCAGCCACGACAACATGCGCGGCGGCACGGAGAAATACGCGAAATTCGCCTATTCCACGCATCTCGGCCCCTGCCTGGAGGCGGCGCGCTGGATCCACAATGGCGCCTGCGGCGACAACATCCTGGCCGTCAGCACGGATGAGCGGGACTGGCACATCCGCCGCGACATCCCCGCCCGCCGCCTCGGCCGGGACTGGATCGAGACCGGCTGGTCGCCGCTGGCGGGGGTGGAGGTCACGACGCTCCAGTTCTTCAGCGAGGGCTGGGAGATCCGCCTGCACGACCTCCTCACCGACTGGGACGTCGCGACCCTGGAATCAGGCCATGCGGTGCCCTGCCGCGTCCGCTCCCGCAAGCGGCCGGGCGGCTCCGTGCTGGACCTCCTGTCGGAAGGCGGAATCCTGCTGCAGGTGGGGGAGGCGGCGGCGAGCGCGATCCTGGACCCCCTCGGCCGGCGGCGGAGCGGGGCGATGGATGTCATGGCCAATACCAGCCTGATGTTCCCGCAGGCCGCCGTGCCGGTGCTGGGCGGCCGCCTCCCGCCCGGCCGGCACCTGCTGGCCACGGCGGTGCGGGCGGAGCGGCAGGCGGGGATGGCGTTTCCGCTCCCCGCCTGGGACCGGATCGCGGCCCTGGCCGCCGGGGCCGGCTGGGATGCGGCACGGGGCGTGGAACCGGGTCCGCTGCCCGGGCCGGCTCAGTCGCTGCGGACCGACAACCGCGTCCCGGACCCGGTCCTGGCGATGTGACGCCCCGGGCGGCGCCTCACTCGCAGCGGAGCGCCGCCCGCATCTCCTGCGCCCCCAGCGGGTCGCAGAGGGCCGCCAGGCGCCCGGCGGCGATCACGGCATAGCGGTGCAGCAGCGACTTGCGCCGTGCCGGGGCCAGAGGGCGGTGCGGGGCCTCGCGCAGGACGGCCGTCTCGTAGCCGTCGGTGCACCAGAGGCCGACCTCCTCCGGGATGAGGTCCTGCGGGAAGTCGCAATCCACCGCGAAGAACAGCCGGTCGCACCATTCCAGGTACTGCGGCCATTTCGCATCGGAAAGAAAGTCGCGCGGCCCGCTCTTCACCTCGATGGCGTTCAACTGACCTTCCGGCGTGAGCGCCATGATATCGAGCCTGCGCCCGCAGGGGATCGGCACTTCCAGCACGGGCGCCCAGCCCAGGCGGGCGCAATGGCGCATGGCGGAACGGCAGACCAGCGCGGTGCGGTCGGGGACGGACAGGTCGAGCGGCATGAGAACGAATCGGGGACAGAATGCCAGCGGAGTCAAGCGCCGGCGGCCCGCCTTCACGGATGCGCCAGGGAGGCTGTCCATTCCTGGCATCGCTTTGGGGAAGCGCCCTATCCTGGCGGGGCAGCGGACAGGAGCACGGATCAGGTCATGAGGCCGAGCCTTCGCAACCTGGCTTATGGACTGATCCAGGGGCTGGGCTGGATCGGCGTCTTCGCCCTGATCGGGGCGAGCCTGCTGCTGGTCCGGCGCATGGGCTTCCCGGCCGTGCTGCTGCTCGGCCTGATCGCCAGCCTGGTCTGTGTCCGGGCCGAGTTGTCGCAGGACACGCCAAGCTGGGGGCGGGACATCTTCGCCGCCCGCTGGCACAGCCGCCCCGATGCGTCGGAACGGCAGGCCTCGGCGGAGCAGGTCGCCACGCTCCGCTTCTACCGGAACTGCGGCTTCGCGCTGATCCTGGCCGGCGCGCTGGGCTCGGCCTGGCAGGTCTGGCGGATGGGCTGAACGGCGGCCGGCCCACCCGGAGGCCGGCCCACCCGGAGGCCGGCCAGGCCTTTCCGGGCTCAGTGCCCGGTGAAGGCGGCGCGTTCCTCCGCCCCGTCGTCCCGCTCGCCCGTCGGGCGCCCGGCCCAGAAGCCCGCGATCAGCGAGCCGGACAGGTTGTGCCAGACGGAGAAGAGCGCGCCCGGCAGGGCCGCGAGCGGCGAGAAGTAGATCTTGCCCAGCGCGGCGGCGAGTCCGGAATTCTGCATCCCGACCTCCAGCGCCAGGGTGCGGCAGATGCTTTCCTCGAAGCCGAGCAGCCGCCCGCCCCAGTAGCCGCCGAGCAGGCCGATGCCGTTGTGCAGCACCACGCCCAGCATCACCACCGGCCCCACCGCGGCGATGCTGTTGCGGGTGCCCGCCACGACGGCGCCGATGATCAGCAGGATCGCGATCATGGAGACCAGCGGCAGCACCGGCTTCACCCCCCGCACAACGCGCGGCACGAGATGGCTCGCCACCAGCCCGGCGGCGATGGGCAGGGCGACGATCTGCAGGATGCTGGTCAGCAGGCCGAAGGTGTCCACCGCGATCTCGGCCGAGACGTAGAGCCGGGTGAGCAGCGGCGTCGCCACCACGCCCACCACGGTGGACAGCGCGCTGATCGTCACCGCCAGCGCCACGTCGCCGCGCGAAAGATAGACCATGACCGTGGAGGCGGTGCCGCTCGCCACGCTGCCCACCAGCACCATGCCGGCGGACAGGTCGGGCGGCATGTGCAGCAGCCGGGCGATGGCCCAGGCGGCCAGAGGCATGATCAGGTAGTGCAGCCCGACCCCGGCCAGAACCGGCGCGGGGCGCGTGATCACCCGGCGGAAATCCTCCAGCTTCAGGGTGACACCCATGGCGAACATGATCAGCGACAGCAGCAGCGTGACCCAGGGCGCGACCGGCTGGAACACGGCGGGGGAGAGATAGGCCAGGACGGCGGCGATCACCGCCCAGAGCGGGAAGAGCCGGGTGACGGCGGACATGGCGGCAACTCGTCGGAGAAGCGGTTTTAACGGATGCGGGGCCGGCTCCTGTAGAGGCTCGTCCGGGCGCCGGTAACCCCGCCGCGCCGCAAGGCAGCCCCGTGCCCCCCGTCCATGCCGTCCGGCCAAGGGTCCGGCCCGCGCCGCCCCCGGCCGGGGCGCCCGCCTCGTGGGCCCCGCCCCATGCCCGCTGCCGGGCACCCTCCCCGGCCTCCCCCGGGCACCCTCCCCGGGCACCCTCCCCGGCTCTTGACCCGGCCGGGTGCCGGAGGCCTGTTGCGGGCTGGAGGAGGACACGTCCACATGATCCATCGCCGCAGCGCCTTGCGGGCCCTGGCCGCCCTCGGCCCCATCGCCGCCAGCCTGTCCCGCCCCGCCCGGGCCCAGGGCGCGCCGCCCCTGCATCTCGTGGTGCCCGCCCCGCCGGGCGGCCCGACCGACATCCTGGCCCGGGTCCTGGCGGAAGGCGTGCATCCGTCCCTGGGCCGCATCGTGGTGGTGGACAACAAGCCCGGTGCCGGCGGCGTGATCGGCAGCGAGGTCGTGGCCCGCGCCGCGCCCGACGGCAACACCATCGTGCTGGGCCACAACCAGACCCACGCCTCGAACCAGTGGATGATGCCGAACCTGCCCTACGACGTCCTCGAGAGCTTCACCCCCGTCGCGCGGCTGGGCACGGTCCACCATGCGCTGGTGGTCGGGGCGGACTCGCCCTCGCGCAGCCTGGCGGAGCTGATCGGGCGCGGGCGGCGGGAGGAGCTGAGCTATGCCTCATCCCAGGCCGGCTCCGCCTCGCATGTGATCAGCGAGACGCTGGTTCGGCGCACGGGGATGCGGGCGGTCCACGTGCCCTATCGCGGCGCCGCCCCGGCGGCGACCGACACGATGACCGGGGTTGTGGATTTCTACACCGCCACCTTCCCCTCGGTCGCGCCGCTGGTGCGCGACGGCAAGCTGCGCGCCCTGGCCATCGGCGCCCCGGCCCGCCTGCCGGACTTCCCCGACATCCCCACCGCCACCGAGGCCGGGCAGCCCGAGCCCTTCGTGGATGCCTGGTTCGGCCTCTTCGCACCGGCGCAGACCCCCGCACCCGTGGTGGAGCGGATCGCCGGGGCCATGCTCGGCGTGGTGCGGGACCCGGCGATGGGGGAGAAGCTGCGGAATGCCGGCTTCACCCTCGCCCCGCAGGGGCCGGGGGAATTCGCGGCCTTCCAGAAGCAGGAGGTCGCCCGCTGGCGGGAGATGGTGCGGCTGACCGGGGTGAAGCTGGAGGGCTGAACCCCCCGGCCCTGTGACCGGAAGCGGGCTGGCCAAGCCGGGCTGGCGGAGGGATGCTGGCTGTGCAGGCCCGGCGCAGCCGGTCGGAGCCATGCCCTCCCGGCCCCCGGGCATGCTCCCCTGCGGCCCGCGGGCTGGCCCCACCGCCGATGGCATCACGGGAACCCGGACGGGCGGGCCGCGACAACGGAAGGACAGGACCATGGAACGACGCCCGCTCGGCCGATCCGGCCTCACGCTCCCGCCTCTGGTCTTCGGCGGCAATGTCTTCGGCTGGACGGCGGACGAGACCACCTCCTTCCGCCTGCTCGACCGGCTGGTGGAGGCAGGATTCAACGCCATCGACACGGCCGACATCTATTCCCACTGGGCACCGGGCCATAGCGGGGGCGAATCCGAGAACGTCATCGGCCAGTGGCTGAAGCGGCGCGGCCGGCGCGACGACGTGCTGATCCTCACCAAGGTCGGCGGCGAGATGCCGGGCCAGGGCAAGGGCCTTGGCCGCGACTGGATCAGGAAGGAGGTGGAGCATTCGCTGAAGCGCCTGCGCACCGACTACATCGACCTCTACCAGTCGCATTTCGACGACCCCGGCACGCCGCTCGCCGAGACCATGGGCGCTTATGCCGAGCTGATCGCCGAGGGCAAGGTGCGGGCCGTGGGCGCCTCCAACTATTCCGCCGCGCGGCTGCGCGAGGCGCTGACCGCCGCCGCCGAGCTGGGCGTGCCGCGCTACGAGAGCCTGCAGCCGCACTACAACCTCGTGGAGCGCGAGGGGTTCGAGGAGGAGCTGCAGCCGCTCTGCTACGAGGAGGGGATCGGCGTGATCACCTATTTCTCGCTCGCCGCCGGCTTCCTCACCGGCAAGTACCGCAGCGAGGAGGATCTGGGGCAGAGCCCACGCGGCGGCGGCGTGAAGAAGTACCTGAACCCCCGGGGACTCGCCGTGCTGCGCGCCTTGGACGAGGTTTCCGCCCGCCATGGCGTCACCCAGGCGCAGGTCGCCATTGCCTGGCTGGCCAACCGCGGCGGCGTCACCGCCCCGATCGCCAGCGCCACCCGGCTGGAACAGCTGGAGGACCTGCTGAAGGCGGCCACGCTCAAGCTATCCGCCGAGGATACGGCGCTGCTCGACAAGGCCAGCGCGCCCTAGCGCCGGGCCGGGGAAGGCGCATGCCTCCCCCGGCTCCCTCTCCTCCGTCCAGGATGGGAGGATAGTCCCTTTAATGAGACGATTTTCAGTTATTGCTTCGAATCCTGGAACCATGCTCATCTTCGCTTCTGAGAGAAGCTGAAGAGAAACGATGCGTCTGGTCATTCGAACTCTCAATCAGGCGATCCTGACCCAGCAGAGGATTCACGACGAAGCCTTGCAGCAGGCTGGCTCCGCCCAGTTCGCGCATGTCCGAATGGCGTTCCACGACGTCGCGGAAGCGGCGATGCTGGCTATCCTCCACTTGCAGAACCGTCTCCTGGCGGCGAGCCGGCCGCTGTCGCACGACCGGCGGGAATGAGGGGGCGGCCGGCCCAGGAGGGGCCGGCCGCCTGGAGACCTCAGACGTCGAAGAAGACGGTCTCGTCCGCGCCGCCCTGCAGGCGGATGTCGAAGGTGTAGACCACCTTGCCGTCGCGCTCGGAACGCTGCGCGATCAGGGTCTTCCGGCGCTCCGCCTGCTCGACGATGTTGAGCACCGGGTCCTTCCTGTTCGCCTCCTCCTCGTCGGAGAAGTACATGCGCGTGCTCAGGCCGATATTGATGCCGCGCGCCGCGACCCAGAAGTTGACATGCGGCGCCATCTCGCCCCGCCCCGCGCGGCCGGCGACCTTGCCGGGCTTGATCGTCTCGAAGGTATAGACGCCGGTGTCGAAGGCCGTGCCGGTGCGGCCCCAGCCGCGGAAGGCCGGGTCCACCGGCTTGTCCTGCTGGTCGGCCTCATGGTCGTACTTGCCGGCGGCATTGGCCTGCCAGATCTCCAGCAGGATGTCCTTGCAGAGCGAACCCGTGCCGTCGATGACGCGGCCCTCGATGGTGATGCGCTCGCCCTGGGTCTCGGGCGTCACCAGCGTGTTGCTGAAGTCCTTCTCGAAGATGTCGAAGCCCGCCTGGTGCGGGATCAGCCCGATATGCACATAGGGGCCGGCGGTCTGGGACGGCGTTTCCTGGAGGAAGGAGGCCGGGGCGTTGACGTTGAACATGGGCGCTCAGTTCCCCTGCAGCTTGTTCTCGAACAGCGTGGAGCGCTGGCCGCGCAGGACGATGTCGAAGCGGTAGGCCAGGGAGTCCAGCGGCACGCCGGCATTCATGTCGAGGCGCGCGATCAGGCGGTCGCGGGCCGCCAGGTCCGGGACGGTGCCCAGGATCTGGTCGTGCGGGATCAGCGGATCGCCCTCGAAGTACATCTGGGTGATCAGACGCTGCGCGAAGCCGCTGCCGAAGAGCGAGAAGTGGATATGCGCCGGGCGCCAGCTGTTGACGTAGTTGCGGAAGGGATAGGCACCGGGCTTGACCGTGCGGAAGACGTAGTAGCCGTCCGCATCCGTCACGGTGCGGCCGCAGCCGCCGAAATTCGGGTCGATGGGGGCGAGGTAGGTGTCGTTCTTGTGGCGGTAGCGGCCGCCGGCATTGGCCTGCCAGAACTCCACCAGCGTGCCGCCGACGCCGCGGCCGTTCTCGTCCACCACGCGGCCATGGACGATGGTGCGCTCGCCGATCGGCTCGCCCGTCTTGGCGTAGTTCAGGATCAGGTCGTTATCCAGCTCGCCGATGTCGCCATGGCCGAAGACCGGGCCGGTCACCTCGGACAGCGAGTTCTGCAGCGAGACGAGAGGCATGCGCGGGGAGCGGGCGACGCTGGTCTTGTAGGTCGGCGTATAGGCCGGCGGATGGATGGCACGGTTGCGCATCATGAATTCCGGCGCCGCGGCGCGCCGCAGGCTGTCGCGGTTCAGCAATTGCTTATGGCCGTCGGGCATCGACGCCTCCCTGCTGGTTGCTTCTGTTCCGGGGCATTGACAGACCCCGCCGGTCGCCGTCGGCGGACGCCGGTCCAGGCCACAGGCTTGCACCCGTGGCGGCCGGGGATCAACGAGGCAGACTCGCGGAATCCATAAGTTATAAGTTATGAATGACCCGGATGACCAACCGCCGTTTCGAATGCTTCGTCGCCGCCGCCCGTGAGCTGCATATCGGGCGCGCCGCCGAGCGCCTCGGGATCGCGCAGCCTGCCCTCAGCCAGCAGATCCGGGCCCTGGAACAATCGGTGGGGGCGCGGCTGCTGCGCCGCGTCGGGCGCGGCATCGCGCTGACCGAGGCGGGGGCGGCCTTTCTGCCCGAAGCCGCGGCGGCGCTGGAGCAGGAGGCGCGGGCGGTGCATGTCGCCCGCCGCGCCGCCCGGGGCGAACTCGGCGAGATCAGCATCGGCTACGTGAACACCGCCATGCTGGGGCCGGAACTGCCCACCCTGCTCTCGGCCTTCCGCCGTTCCGTGCCCGATGCGCGGATCGACCTGCAGGAGATCTCGGTGCAGGACCAGCTGCCCGCACTGGAGCAGCGGCGCCTGGACCTGGCCGTGGTGCGGGAGCCGGTGGGCATCCTGCCGCCCGAATACCAGGCCCGGCCCTTCAGCCGCGACGCGCTTCTGGCGGCGGTGATGCCCTCCCTGGCGGAGCGCCTGCCCCGGCCGCTGCCGCTGGAGGCGCTGGCGGAGCAGCCCTTCATCGCCCTGCGCGACCCACAGGGCATGGGGCTGGGGCATCGGCTCTGGCAGCTCTGCCAGGGGGCCGGGTTTACGCCCCGGATCGAGTTGCGGGTGAACAACGCCACCAGCATCCTGGGGCTGGTGGCCGCCGGCTTCGGGGTCAGCCTGATGCCGGCGGTCCTGCGGCGGATCGGAATGGCGGGGGTGGCGCTGCTGGAGCTGGAGGGGAGCGAGGCGCATACCGGCCTCGCCATCGTACACCGCCCGGCCGACATCTCCCCCCTGAAGCTGCGCTTCCTGGCCCATCTGCCACCGGGTGGGGAGGGTTTTCCACAACCGGAAGTCATTGTTTAACGCGGACTGAATCAACCCTCGATACGCTTAGCCTTGTTGTGTATGATGCGACGCAGCAACCATAGGTGGACAGGGCTGAGATGAGCACCATCACGAGGCTGCGGGTCGGCAACGAAGACTTTCTTGTCGCGGCGATGATCGAGCGGTGCCCGAAGTCGATGATGATCCGGGAACTGCTGCAGAACGCGCTGGAGGCCGCCCAGAGCGCGCCGGACGGGGAGCGGCGGGTGGAATTCTCGGCCCTGACGGTCGATGGGGCGCGCAAGCTGGCCCTGTGGAATGCCGGACGGGGGCTGACCGCGGCGGAACTCTACCGGATGTGCGACATCGCCGCCTCGATCAACAAGGTGAACGGGCTCGACGCCAATTTCGGCATGGGTGCCAAGGTGGCCTCCCTGCCCTCCAACCAGCATGGGATGCGCTATCGCTCCTGCCGCGACGGGGTGGTGCATGAGGTGGTGCTGGGCAAGCGGGGCGGCACCTATGGCCGCCTGCACCAGCCCGCCCCGGACGGCCGCCTGACCGAGATCGTCGAGGTCACCGGACTGGCCCGGGCCGAGGGGCGGGACACCGCGAGCGACTGGACCGAGGTGGTTCTGCTCGGCAACCGGGCGGAGCAGGACACCGTGGCCGATCCCTTCGACGGCCATCCGCGCAGCCCGGCCAACTGGCTCATCGAGACCATCGGCGGCCGCTATTTCCGCTTCCTGCCCGGCGGCAGCGTGCTGCTGCAGCCCGGCATCCATCCGGTCACCGCCAGCTATGCGCTCCGCAGCCTGGAGCAGCGGCTCGCCGCCCTGCCGCACTACGAGCGCGTGGCGCTGCCGGATGGCGTCGTGATCCACTATGCCTACGACGCCCCGCATCCGGACAAGCCGGGGGCCAACCTCAGCCAGCCCTCCGGCCTGGAGAATGCGGAAGGCATGGCCGGCATCGTCTTCCGCGACGAGATCTTCGCGGTGATGCGCGGCGCCCAGTGGCGGCGCGAGGCGCCGAGCTTCGGCGTGCCGGTGGGCGCGCGGCATGTCTCCATCCTGGTGGAGCTGCCTTCGGACCATCCGGTGCAGGCGGAAGGCTATCGCGAGTTCCTGCGCTACCGCGGCGGCGCGCAGGCGCAGGTGCGGCTGGCCGATCTCGCCCCCCTCATCGCCGAGCACCAGCCGGGCTGGCTGAAGGAGATCCTGGCCGGCAGTTCGCCCTCCGCCGCCCTGGTGGCCGAGGCGCAGCAGGAGATGGGGGAGCTGCTGCGGAGCCTGGGCGTCGCGCGCCGCCGCCCGCCCCGCCCGCGCACGGAGGACATGCCGCCCCCCGCGACGCCGGTGGCGCCGCCGGCCCCTCGCCCGGTGGTGATCGAGACCGCGCCCGCCCTGTTCCTGCTGCGCGGTGCCGCCGAGGTGGCCGATGCCGGGCTGACCTTCCGCGCCGCCTGCTACTATCCGGAAAGCCACCAGCTCCACATCAACCTGACCTATCCGGCGGTGGCGGTGATGGCCTCCATGCTGACCGGCAGCGAGGACAGCGAGGAGGTCGCCCCGGCGGTGCAGGCCGCCGCGACCGAGATCGCCGAGCGCAGCATGGTCATGCGGGTGGCACGCGCACTGGTCCATGGACTGGCCAAGCGCGGGCGCCCGCGCGAATGGAACGATGGGCAGTTGCGGGTGCTGCTGTCCGCGGAAAGCCTGACGTTGGCGGCCGACGATGTGCATGCCGGCTTCACCGAGGCGCAGGAGAGCTTCCGCCAGAGCGTGCTGGCCGTCCCCATGGCGGAATAGCGATCCGTACCGATCCCCGGGGATATCCCCGGGGGCACCGAGGGTCTGGCCGGACCTGCCGTGCCAGTCCAGTGGTGCTGCTCAGTGATGCTGCGTCCCGTGCTCCGCGTTCCGGCGCCGGGTTTCCGCGGCCTTCTTCGCGGAGGCGGAGCGCTCGCTGGCCGGGCGGGAGGCCGAGGCTTCGCCGCCCAGATGGCCGCCCTTGTGCGACGGTTCATGCGAGACGGCGTGGCCACGCCCCGAACCGCTCTTCTTGCCGCCGCCATCCTGCTTGTTCACCGTGGCCCAGGCCCGCGCCTCGGCCTCCTTCTCCGGTACGCCGCGGTGCTCGTAGCTCTCCTCGATATGTTCGGCTTGGCGCTTCTGCTTGTCCGTATAGGCGTCCTTGCCGCCACGTCCCGTTGCCATCCCGCATCTCCCTGCATCCGGCGGCCCGATGAGCTCCGCCCGGCGGGGAAACGTGCCGGCGGCCGGATGGCTGCGCCTCCCGCGCAGGCGGCGATCCCGTCCGGGCCGCCCGGCGGCCGGAAGCCGTTCAGGCTGGGGCCCGCGCCCCGATGCGTTCCGCCGCCAGCCTTTGCCGCAGCCAGGCGGCGGCGGGGCCGGAGGGGCGCTGCTTGTGCCAGACCATCTCCAGCGCCACGGGCCAGTCGCCGCGATCGAACTGGAGCTCCGGCGTGACGAGGTCCGGCGCCGCCGGGGAGGCGACGATCACGTGGTCGGAGGCGAAGGCCCAGCCGATGCCGTGCTTCACGAATTCCAGGATCACCCAGTGGCTTTCCACCCACCAGACCTCGGCAGCAACGCGGAGGCGGCTCTTCTCCCGGCTCTCGCTGCGGGTGGCGAGCATGATCTGGCGGTGGCGCTTCAGCTCCTCCCATTCCACCCGCTCCTTGGCCAGCGGGTGGTCGCGGCCGCAGACCAGCTTCAGCGGCACCCAGCCCAGCGTGTGGAAGCCCAGCTCGGTCGGCAGCACCTCCGGCCGCCACTGGATGCCGAGATCGGCCTTTCCCTCCTGCACGAGCTGGCTGACATCCTCCATCAGCGAGAACAGGATCTCCAGCTCCACGGAAGGGAAATGCCGGGCGAAGTCGGCGAAGAGGCTGCCGAGCGCGTTTTCCGGATAGAGTTCGTCGATGGCCAGGACCAGCCGGTCCTCCACCGCTTCCTCCAGGCTGCGCGCCACGCCGATCAGGTGCTCCCGACGCTCCAGCACCACCCGCGCCTCCTGCAGCAGCCGCTGCCCGGCACGGGTCAGGCTCGGGTTGCGGCCCTCTCGGCGGAAGAGTTCCAGCCCGAGATCTGCTTCCAGATTGGCGACATGGGTGCTGACCACCGACTGCGCCCGGCGCAGCTTCCGGGCGGCGGCGGAGAAGGAGCCGGTCTCGGCGGCGGCCACGAAGGCCTGGAGCTGGTCGAGGGAAACACTCATGGCTTCAACCTATCGTCCAGAACGATGGCAGCCAACTTTTCCATGGCAGGAAAGGCGATAGAAACCCCGCAACAACGCCAGTCGCACAAAGGGTCCTCCATGCGCAGCACAGCGGATCGCATCCGTCACACCATCCTGTTCGAGATTGTCGGCCTCGCCCTGGTCCTGCCGCTGGGCTCGTGGCTCTTCGGCCTGTCGGTCGAGAAGATGGGGGTCATCGGCGTCGGCAGCGTCTTCGCGGCCGCGCTCTGGAACTATCTCTACAACCTGGGTTTCGACCGGGCGATGCTGGCCCTGCGGGGCCGGGTGGAGAAGACGCTGCCGCTGCGCGTCCTGCACGCCATCCTGTTCGAGGCCGGGCTGCTGGTGGCGCTGCTGCCGGCCATCGCCTGGTATCTCGGGATCAGCCTGGTGGAGGCCTTCGTCATGGATATCGCGATCGCGGGCTTCTATGTGGCCTATGCCTTCGTCTTCAATCTCGCCTATGACCGCATCTTCCCGATCCCGGAGCGGCGGGCGCAGGCAACGGGCCAGCCGGCCCGGGCCTGATCCTCTTCTCCCGGGGCGATCCGCTCCAGTCCTCCAAGGCCGGTGACATGCGGCAGGCCCTCCATACGCTCCTGGTCGAGACCCCCGGCGCCGGGCTGGTCGAGATCACCGCCGCCATCCGCCGCTGGGTGGCGGGCCAGGGGATCGGGACCGGGCTTCTCACCCTCTGGTGCCGGCACACCTCCGCTTCGCTGCTGGTGCAGGAGAATGCCTCGCCCGATGCGCGGGAAGACCTGGAGGCCTTCTTCCGGCGGATCGCGCCCGAGGCGCGGGGCCTGTACCGGCATGACGACGAGGGGCCCGACGACATGCCGGCGCATCTGCGCGCCGCGCTGACGCAGACCCAGCTTTCCGTGCCGGTCGCCGATGGGCGGCCGGTCCTGGGCACCTGGCAGGGGATCTACCTGTTCGAGCACCGCGCGGCGCCGCACCGGCGGGAGATGGTGCTGCACCTGATCGGGGAGTGAGCCCCGGCCGCCGGCGGCGATGGTCCGGGGCCGGTGTCACGCCCGCCGGGCGGCGCGGGCCAACCCGGCCCGGATCAGCGCCACATTGCCGTCGGCCCGCCGCCCGTCCGGCAGATCCGTCCCGTCCTCCAGGCCCAGCCGGGCCATCAGCCCCAGCTCGGCGGCGAGGTCGAAGCAGGGCCAGACGGAACGTCCTTCACCGTGCAACTGGCGCTCCGCCCCATGCCCCGCGGCGTCCAGCCGGCCCAGGATGGCTTTCGCCAGCGGCACGGCCTGGTCCGGCGGCAGGTCCGGGACCTCGACCAGCACCCGCCGGCAGCCCCGGTCCAGCGCCAGGAAGCGCTCCGCGTCCTGGACCGAGGCCAGCCCCGCCTCCACCCCGATGCCCGAGGCATGCAGGGCATCGATCACCGCCGGGGCGTCGGGTTCGGAAAGGTTGATGGAAGCCTCCTCGGGACGGCCCTCGCCCAGCAGCGCCCAGGAGGCGATCATGGCGCGCCGGCGGGCATCGTCGCCCATGATCCAGCCGCCGGTGGAGACCGAGACCGGCAGGCCGGACAGCCGCGCCGCCATCACCGCGCCGCGGATGACCTCGGGGGCCAGGCTCTCCACCAGCCGGGCGTTGCGCGGATGCAGGTGCAGCGCCACGGCCCCCGCCTCGGCGCAGGCGGCGGCATCGCGGGCCACCTCCGCCTCGCTGAGCGGCAGGCCAGGATGGAAGCAGGCCGGGCGGGCCCCGTTCAGGCAGGCCTGGACCCGCATCAGCCGCGCCCCAGCAGGCGTCCGGCCCGCTGCTTCCAGCCTGCGAGGCGCCGGCTCATCCGCCCTTCCAGCTCCTCCACCTTTCCCACGGCACCGGGCCAGCGCCCGGCCAGCCTGTCCCAGCCCCGCGCCGCCCAGCCGTGCTGGTCGCGCAGCACGAAGAGGCCCAGCGCCAGGAACAGGAAGCCCTGCAGGAAAGGCAGGACGCAGCCCAGGACGCCCAGGCCGAGAAGGCTCCATCCCGTCGCCTTGCGCGCCGCGCTCGGCCGCAGAACCACCATGTCTCGCCTCCTGATCCGCACGGGGCCACCCGCCTTCCGGGCGCTCCGAGGCAGCCCAGTTGGTGCCGAAGCGCCATCCTGCAATGGCGGCGGGGCACTGCCCCGCCGCCAAAGGGCGGCTCAGTGGCCGGCCATGGACAGCGGCGGCTGCACGTCGTCGGGGATCGGGTTGACGAAGGGTGTTTCCGCCAGCCGGGCCCGGTGGTCGGCCTTGGCCTTCTCGATCAGCCCGGGGTCGCGCAGCGCATCCAGGGCGGTGCCGGCCATGACCTTGGCCACATGCTCCAGGCCCTTATGCGCCGCCGGGGTCTTGCCCTGGGCGGTGAGCTGCCAGGAATGCCCCGGCGTGCCCACGGCATAGGTGGCGCCGCGTGCCTGCACCGTCGGCACCACCCAGCTCACCGTGCCCACATCGGTGGAGCCGAAGCTCTTGGGCTCCGGCGCATCGAGCGGCACGATGCGCTCGCACAGCGCCTCGCCGGGGATCGGCGGAATGCCGGCGCGGCGGTAGGTGGCGTCGATCTCCTCCGCGGTCAGGGTCTTCTGGATCTCGCGCGCGAAGGCCTTGTCCGCCTCGTCGAAGCGCGGCGGGCCGAGGCGCTCGTAATTGGCGTTCATCGCCTGTTCCAGCGGCGTGTTGCCGACGAGGTTCGCGTCGGCGCTCAGCACCTGGTGCGAGACCGTGGTCTCGGTCATCAGCGCGGCGCCCTCGGCGATCTTCTTCACGCGGGCGACCAGGGCCTGCATCTCCGGCAAGGTCTTGCCGCGCACGAGGTAGCGCACGCGCGCCCTGCCCTGCACCACGTTCGGCGCGATGCCGCCGGCGTCCTGGAGCGCGTAGTGCACGCGCGCGCCGTCCGGCATGTGCTCGCGCATGTAGTTCACGCCGACATTCATCAGCTCCACCGCGTCGAGCGCCGAGCGGCCGAGTTCCGGCGCGGCGGCGGCGTGGGAGGAGCGGCCGGTGAAGGTGAAGTCCATCTCCATGCAGGCCAGCGAGACCGGCTTGGTCACCCCGGAAAACGGCGCCGGGTGCCAGCAGATGGCGATGTCCACGTCGTCGAAGGCGCCCTCGCGCACCATGAAGCCCTTGGCGGAACCGCCTTCCTCGGCCGGGCAGCCGTAGTAGCGCACGCGGCCCCTGATGCCGTTCTCCGCCAGCCAGTCCTTCACCGCCGTGGCGGCGAGGAGCGAGGCGGCGCCCAGCAGGTTGTGGCCGCAGCCATGGCCCTTGCCTTCCTGGCCCTCGACCGGGCGCGGCTCGGCCAGGCCGGCCTCCTGGCTCAGCCCGGGCAGCGCGTCGTACTCGCCCAGGATGGCGATCACCGGCCCGCCCTCGCCCGCCTCGCCCATCACCGCGGTCGGGATGCCCGCGACACCCTTCGTGATGCGGAAGCCCTGCCGCTCCAGCATCCCGGCATGGGCGGCGGCGGAGCGCTGCTCGGCATAGTTCAGCTCGGGCGTGCCCCAGACGCGGTCGCTCAGCTCGGCGAATTCCTCGCGCTTCGCCTCGACCAGCCGCCAGATGTCCTCGCCGTTCTGCATGAGCCTGCCACCATTCCATGAACCCGGGGTTGCGGGGCCCCGGCGTTGCGTTCGAAGAGGGCGCAATCTGCGCCCTTCGCGCCGCCGGGAGAAGAGGGGGAAGCCAGGCGGTGGCAGCTTGTCCCGAGGGGCGGCGGCCAAGGCCCCGAACGAGCGGTGGCGGCGCGAAAATGGAGCAGTGTCGCGAGGCAGGCACACCGCGTCTTTGCGCAGGATCAAAAAAACGCCACAAAAATCAGTTGTCCACAGGAAGAGCGTCAGTAATACCCATACCGCATGGTAAATATGCTTCACGGCCATGGAGAACTTCCGAAGTCATGTTGACCAATCCCGCCACGGGGTCAGCATGGCCCTGGCTGAACAAGACCGGGAGTCTTTCATGCTTCTCTCATCGCCGGCAGAACCGACCTCGAACCGCAAACTCGCCTTTCTTGCCTTCGCACTGATCGTCTATGGCGCCATCCTGATGCTGCCGACGCCCGCCGGCCTCACCGCCTCCGGGCAGGTGGCGCTCGGGCTGCTGGCGCTGGTGATCATCCTCTGGATCAGCGAATGCGTCTCGCCCGCCGCGAGTGCCATCGTGCTGACCGGCATGGCCGTGCTGGGGCTGATGGGGCATCCGCTGACCGAGGGCGGCGCGCCCATGACCTCCTCCAGCGCCCTCGCGGTGATGCTGACCGGATACTCGTCCTCCGCCGTGCTGCTGGTGGCGGGCGCGCTGTTCCTGGCGGTGGCGCTGAAGCTCACCGGCCTCGACCGCCGCGTCGCGCTGCTCGTCATGTCGAAGGTCGGCATCTCGCCTGCGCGGCTGATCATCGGCGCGATGATCGTGGGCTTCGTGCTGGCGCTGTTCATCCCCTCCGCCACCGCCCGCGTCGGCGCGGTGATCCCGATCATGGTGGGCATCGTCACCGCGCTTGGCCTGCCGGTGGCGAGCAGCCTGGGCGCCACGCTGATGATCGTCACCGCCATGATCTGCTCGGTCTTCAACATGGGCATCAAGACCGGCGCGGCGCAGAACCTGATCAGCCTGAGCTTCATGCAGGGCAGCTTCGGGGTGAACATCTCCTGGGGCCAGTGGTTCATCACCGCCCTGCCCTTCACCCTCGGCATGTGCGTGACGATGTTTGTCGTGGCGCTGCTGATCCTCCGGCCGCAGGTGCCCGAGGCTGGCGAGGCGCAGCGGCGGCTGCAGGCGGAGCTGGACGAGCTGGGCCCGGTGAGCCCCGCCGAGAAGCGGCTGATGCTGGTGGCGCTGCTGCTGCTCGTCCTCTGGTCCACCGAGGGCTGGCTGCATCCCCTCGACACCACCACCACCACGCAGCTCGGCATCGCCCTGCTGCTGATGCCGCGCATCGGCGTGATGAACTGGTCGCAGGCGGAGAAGCTGGTGCCCTGGGGCACGGTGGTGCTCTTCGCGGCGGGCATCTCGCTGGGCATCCTGCTGTCCCGCACCGGCGCCGCCGCCTGGCTGGCGGGGGTCACGCTCGGGCAGCTCGGCCTGGGCGGCATGGCCGTGGCCAATGTGGTGCTGGCGCTCTCGGTCTTCTCCGTCGTGCTGCACCTGGGCTTCGCCTCGGCGACCGGGCTGGCCAGCACGCTGATCCCGATCATGATCGCCTTCACCCAGACCCTGCCCTTCGGCCCGCAGGCGGCCTTCGGCATCGTGCTGATCCAGAGCTTCGTCGTGTCCTTCGGCTTCATCCTGCCGACCAACGCGCCGCAGAACATGCTCTGCTACGGCACCGGCGCCTTCAGCACGATCCAGTTCGCCAAGGTCGGCGTGGTGATGACCGTGGTGGGGCTCGCGCTGATCTGGCTGCTGTCCGTCACCCTCTGGCCGATGATGGGAGTGCTGTAGGATGCGCAAGGTCGGGATCATCGGCGCAGGGCTGGTCGGCGCCGCGGCGGGCTACCTCCTCGCCATCACGCCCGGGGTGCGGGAGATCGTGCTGGTCGATCTCGACCAGGCCCGCGCTCGCTCCGAGGCACAGGACATCGCCCATGCCGCCGCCTTCGGCGGCACGGCGCAGATCCGCGCGGGGGACTATGCCGACCTCGCCGGGGCGCAGGTGGTGGTGATCACCGCCGGCACCAGCCTGAAGCCGGGGCAGACGCGGCTGGACCTGCTTGCCGCCAATGTGCATGTCGTCTCGGCGGTGCTGGAGCGGGTCCTGAGGGTGGCACCGGAGACGGTGCTGCTCTTCGCCACCAACCCGGTGGACGTGATGCCCGCCATCGCGGTGCGGCGCTTCGGCGTGCCGAAGGGCCGTGCCATCGGCACCGGCTGCGCGCTGGATTCCGCCCGCTTCCGCGACCGGCTGGCGCAGCATCTCGGCGTCTCGCCCGGCTCCGTCCATGCCAATGTCCTGGGCGAGCACGGCGATTCCGAGGTTCTGCACTGGAGCGGCGCGCATGTGGCCGGAATGCCGCTGACGCTTTTCGCCGAGAAGCTGGGCCACCCCATCCCGCCCGAGGTGCAGGCCACCATCGCGCAGGAGGTCCGCACCTCCGCCTACCGCATCAAGGAAGGCAAGGGTGTGTCGAATTTCGGCATCGGCGGCTGCATCGCGCGCCTCACCCGCGCGCTGCTGAACGACGAGCATGTGCTGTTCAGCGTCTCGACCTTCATGGACGAGGTTCTGGGCGTGCCGGAGACCTGCATCTCGCTGCCGCATGTCCTGGGCGCGCAGGGGGCCTCGGCGCCGCTGCTGCCGCCACTGGATGCGCGGGAGAACCAGGAGCTCCGCCACAGCGCCGGGGTCCTGCACGACGCCATCCGGCACGGGCTGGCCGCCGCCGGCTGATCGTCCCGCACCGCGCTTCACGCCCAGGGGGAAAGGCCCTGCCTAGCCTACGGCGTCGAGGCAGCGCCTCGCCCCCCCCCTGATACCCCCCATCCGCCAGGAACCTGGTCAAACGTATGGCGATTATGCACTTGACGACACCAACCGAACTGCTAGGTTGCGTGCATGGCAAGCGCAGGCGACCTGACTCTTCTCGAAATCATGCGCCGGTTTTCGACCGAGGAGGCGGCGCGCGCGTATTTTGAGCGCGCGCGTTGGCCGAATGGGCCGGTCTGCCCGCACTGCGGCAACGCTCAAGCGGATCGCATCTATTCAGTCACGCCGAATGCGAAGGCTCGCGTTCGCGTCGGCCTCTACAAGTGCGGTGAGTGCCGGGACACCTTCACTGTGACGGTCGGAACCGTCATGGAAGACTCGCATGTGCCGCTGCATAAGTGGCTGGTCGCTTTCTACATGATGTGCGCGAGCAAGACCCAAGTCTCCGCGCTGCAGCTGCAGCGGCAGCTAGAGATTGGCTCGTATCGGACGGCCCTGTTCCTCTGTCACCGGATCCGCTTCGCTCTGAAAGAGGTCGGCGCCGTCCCCAAGCTGTCTGGCGAAGTGGAAGCCGACGAGACCTACGTCGGCGGCCGGGCGCGCGGAAAAGGGCAAGGCTACACGAAAAACAAGACCGCAGTGGTGTCCCTAGTCGAGAAGGGGGGCAGCGTCCGCTCCACTGTTGTCGAGAACGTCAGCCAAAAGACCATGGGTGCACTGCTGCATGAGCATGTTGAAGCAAACGCTCATCTGAACACGGACGAATCGGCGCTGTATAAAAAGGCTGGCAAAGACTTTGCTTCCCACGAGACTTTTAACCATTCAAAGGAAGAATATGTTCGTCGTGACGAAGAGAGTGGGCGCGTGGTGACTACCAACACTGTTAAGGGATTCTTCGGTAATACTAAGCGCAGTATCGATGGAACCCACCATCAGGTCAGCCGCAAGCACCTTCACCTTTACGTCGCAGAGCTGGACTTTAAATATAATACCCGCACCGTCACAGACGGACAGCGGACGAACACAGGTATTCGTGGCATCGAAGGTAAGCGCCTCATGATGCATCGCCCAAAGAGTGCGGTCTGATGGGCCGTGCGATACGAGTCGCAGAGGTCCGAGCGGAGCATCTGCTGACCGAACTCCTAACTGTCCAGGGTTGGGGGGCACTACGCCCACCCAAAGGAGATCTTCTGCGGCAGCAAGAGTATAAAGATTATCCTCATCTTCTTGAGATTTTTAAGGGAAGAAGCAAGTCGTCCGGCGGGGGCGATGGGCTTCCAGAAGCTCTCCTTGTTGACGAAAATCTGCAGCCCCTGGCCGTGATCGAGGTAAAGGCGCTTAGAGCCGAACTGCCGAAGGCTGTCGACGAAGTCACAAATAAGTATGGGGCATGGTGTCTTGAGGCTGGCTATGAACCTCTGGCGATAGCCCTCGCCGGCACATCCGGCGACGCCTTCGATCTGAGGGTATTCAAAGCGGTTCGTAATAAATGGGCAGCGGTCACTTACGAGGGGAATCCGATCAACTGGATTCCTAACCGCGCAGATCTAGGCCACCTTCGTGCGACCGGGGGCCTGACGGAACTGCGGCCATCCGTTCCCCCTCCCGAAGTGCTGGCCGCAAAGGCGGACGAAATCAATCGCCTGCTTCGAGAAGCGAACATTACTGACGCGCATAGGCCGGCGGTCGTCGGCGCAATTATGCTGGCTCTGTGGAAGTCAAAGGGCAAGATCCGGCGCGACCCTGAATACATTCTTAGTGACATTAATAGCGCGGCCCAAGAGGCATTTTGGGTTGCCAAGAAGCCCAAGATTGCAGCCAGTCTCAACGTTCCAACTGCAAATATGGCGCTGGCGAACAGTGCTGTCCGCATTGCAAGCATACTTGAGAAGCTGAATGTGACCGTCCTTAATGCCGAAACTGATTACCTCGGCCAGCTTTACGAGACGTTCTTCACCTATGTTGGCGGAAACACGATCGGACAGATTTTCACACCGAGACACTTGGCTGCATTTATGGCCGAGATTACGAACGTCGAGCGTGAGGACAACGTCTTAGACCCTGCGTGTGGAACGGGCGGATTCTTGATCGCGGCCATGAACCGCGTTCAGCGCCGAAGCAAGTTGTCCCGGGCGCAGATCGTTGAAATCATCAAGGAGCATCTGTTGGGCTTTGAGGACGAGCCCACCACAGCGGCCCTGTGCGTCGCCAATATGATTCTCAGGGGCGATGGCTCCACGAAGGTGAATCAGGGAAGTTGTTTTACCTCGAAGCAGTTTCAGGCTGGATGGGCATCGATAGTGCTCATGAACCCGCCGTTCCCTCACAAGGCCACTGATACTCCGCCTGAGGATTTTATCGCCCGTGGACTAGAAGGGCTGCGGCATAAAGGAATTCTGGCATCCATTGTGCCGCAGTCGCTTCTCGTAAAGCGCGACAAGCAAGACTGGCGCGATGAGATCCTGCAGAAGAACACGCTTCTCGGCGTCGTGGTTTTGCCTGACGAACTGTTTATGCCTTTTGCCTCCGCTTTTACAGCTGTCCTTATTATTGAAAAGGGCACCCCGCACCCGCAAGGTCGCAAGGTCTTTTTTGCTCGGGTGCAAAATGACGGTTTCCGAATCAAGAAAAACGTCCGTGTGCCGCGAAGCGGGGACCAACTGCCGATCGTCTTGGATGCCTTTAAAGAAGGGAAATCCATTTCGCGGCTTTGCGGCTGGTCCGCTCTTGACCAGAGTGAACCGCTTTGGCACCCGGCCGCGCCTAACTATATCCCTACTTCTCCGCTGAACATCGAAGAGGTTCGCGAGGACATCAGATATCTGACTGGGTCCAGATCGGCCTTTGTGGTCAGACACGCTCGTGAACTTCAGAACATGCTTGACAAGATCGCCAGCGGTGAACTGTCGACCAAGTCAGTTAGGACCATTCGCAAGAAGGCGATAGAGGTTGAAACTGCGCCGGGGACCATCGGGGCAAGTTTCGACATCTACGGTGGGCAACGGGAGTTGCATAACAAGGAGAATTTACTACCAGGAGATTCACTGGTTATTTCATCGAGCGGGGCGGACAACGGTGCGTATGGGTTCTTTGACTTTAACCAACTCTTAGAGCCTCCTTTTGTAACGGTGCCTGGAACCGGGAGCATTGGGGAGGCTCATGTGCAAGAATGGCCCTGCGGGGTAAGCGACCACTGCTACATCCTCGTTCCCAAGCCCGGCGTTGAGCCAGAAATGCTCTACTTGGCGTCCGCCGCAATCCGACGTGAGATTTGGCGGTTTAGCTATGGCGCCCAGATCACACCCAGGAGGATCGCTTGGTTTCCTCTGACAAAGTCAGAGGATGCGATCATGTTGGTCCGAGACCATCTCGCGTCAGCCGCTCGGATTGAGGAGGTTGCATTGGAAGAGGCTGCCGACGATCGTGACAGGGAGATCGCCCGAAAGCGTCTGGACAGCCTTCAGGCTGGCAAGGTGAAGGTGGTCTATGGCGATGAGCTTGAGGCCAGACTAGCCGCGCTTGAAGCCGAGTGACGGCGGTGCCGCTGGTAGGGTTTGGGTTCGCATCGAGTGCTCTGGACTTCCTGGAGACGGTTCCGCACAAGTTCCGACGGCAGATCATAAAGAAGGCGAGAGCACTACACACAAACCCCTTTCCGCCTGGAGTTAAGAAGCTGCGGGGTGTGGAAACGCACCTTGGTGAGCCAATCTACCGAGAGAGATCGGGAGACTATCGGATACTGTACATCGTTAGAGAGGACCCATCAGAAGTCATTGTACTCGATATCGGCAATAGGAAGGATATCTATAAGATGCCCAAAACTAATGCTCCTGCCGATACTGAGATGAGAATGAAAGAAGAAGAGTTCGACGACATCATGCGCCGTGCGCTCGGCGCCGCAGCAGCCCCGAAGCCAGGGGGAGAGACTTCGCCCGAAGTGCAGAGATCGTCGGAGGGGCAGAATCCACCAGAACCGCGCCGCAACGCAACGCCCCGCAGACGATCCAGGCAGTAGCTATCCATTCTGGTTGGTGTTGTGAAGTGCATAATCGCCAAACGTATGGGCTTGACCCTGGACCTCCCGCTCGCTGCCGCTTTCTGACGCCGGATCGCGCCGGAGGGCCATGCCCTCCGGCGCGGTCAGGGTGTTCCACGCGTTTCCGGAGCCCAGCCTGTCCACCCGGCCCCCGGGACCGGGCCACAGGGCGGCGGTCACCACGGACGCCAGCACAGGGGGTCCAGGGCGCGCAGCGTCCTGGCGGAGTGGGGGTTCCGGGGCGAGAGGCAGCGCCTCTCCCCCGGGGGCCGGCCACCGGCGCCACGCAGGGACGTCTTGCCGGCAGGCCAGGAGCGAACCGCGGCGTGGCGGTCAGAAGCGGTAGCGGATGCCGGCGCCGACGATCCAGGGGTCGAGGTCCGCGCGGGCCATGATGGCGCCACTGTTCACCGAGACGCGGGGATCGAGGAACAGCTTCTTCGCATCGACGTTGATCACCCAGCGCGGGCTGAGTTCGTAGTCGATGCCGGCGTTCAGCGCCCAGCCCCAGGCATTCTTCACCACCACCTTGTTCACCGGCGCGCTGAGGCTGCCGCCCTCGCCGTAGAAGACCGAGTAGTTCACGCCGACGCCGATATAGGGGCTGAAGCGGGAAGCCGGCAGCGGGTGGAACTGCGCCGTGACGGTCGGCGGCAGGATCCAGGCATGGCCAAGATCCAGGCCGCCGATGGCGGAGCCGCGCACGGACAGGTCGTGCCGGGTGGTCGCGGCGATCGCGTTCACCGAGAAATAGGGCGTGAAGAAGTAGCTCAGATCGAGCTGCGGCGAGGCACTGTTGCTCGCATCCGGCTTGCCGCCGATCGCGTCCACATGGCCGCCCTTCTCCGGCAGGACGCCGATGGCGCCGAAGCCCAGGACCAGGTCGCCGGCCTGCTTGCCGCGCACCGGCTCCTGCTGCGCCAGGGCCGGCGTGGCCATCAGGCCCGCCGCCATCGCCACGGCCGAAACCATCCGAAAGGTCTTGTTCATCGTCTCTCTCGCATCGAAGCGGCGCAGTCACCGCATGAGTGTGTTCATAGGCGGGGGCGGCGCGGCATTCCTTGATCTGGATCACACCGCGGCGGAATGCCGCTTCGCACCGGGCGCGAGATAGGCGTCGAAGCAGGCCGCGACCTGCCGCACGAAGCGCCGCCCGGCGGGCAGCACCTCCAGCCGCGCACCCTCCCGCCGCACGAGGCCGCTGCAGCAGAGCGGCAGCATCCGCTCCAGCCCTTCGTCGAGGATGGCGCGCATCCCCGGCTCCGACTCCGCCTGCGCGTCGATGTCGAGGGCGAAGTCGCACATCAGGCGCTCGATCAGCGCGGCGCGCTGCCTGTCCTCCCGCGTCGCCGCCACGCCGCGCACGACCGGCAGGTGGCCGGCCAGGACCTGCTCGCGGTAGCGGCGCTCATCCGTCTCGTTCTGCGCATGGCCACCCGGCAGGCTGCCGATCGCGGAAGGGCCGAGGCCCAGCAGCACCGGCGCGCGGTCGGTGGTGTAGCCCTGGAAGTTGCGGCGCAGGCTGCCCTCCCGTGCCGCCTGCGTGAGAGGGTCCCCGGGCAGGGCGAAGTGGTCCAGGCCCAGCGCCTCGTAGCCCATCCGCCGCAGCACCGCCTCGGCACGTTCCGCCTGCCCCAGCCGCGCGACCACGCCGGGCAGCAGCGTGGCGTCGATCGCCTGCTGGTGCGGCCGCATCCAGGGCACATGCGCGTAGCCGAAGACCGCGACCCGGTCGGCGCGGAGCCAGGCGGCGAAGCGGGCGCTGGCCTCCACATGCGCGATGGTCTGCCCCGGCAGCCCGTACATCAGGTCCAGGTTGATGCCGCCGATCCCCGCGGCGCGCAGCCACTTCATCGCGCGCGCGACCTGTTCCGCCGGCTGCGGCCGCCCGATCCTGGACTGGACCTCCGGCGCGATGTCCTGAACGCCCAGGCTTGCCCGGTTGAAGCCTATCCCGGCCAGGGCGCCGGCCAGCGCTTCGTCCAGCAGGCGCGGGTCGAGCTCGATCGCCAGCTCCGCATCGTCACGGATATGGAATCGCTCCCGCAGCGCCGCCAGCAGGGCGCCCAGCCCCTCCGCGCCCAGGATCGAGGGGGTGCCGCCCCCCAGATGCAGGTGCGACACGCCGGCATGTGGCGGCAGCGACTCCGCCAGCAGCGCGACCTCGGCCAGAAGCGCCTCGGTATAGGCGCGGATGCGCGCTGCCGAACGGGTCGGCTTCGTGTGGCAGGCGCAGTACCAGCAGAGCTCCCGGCAGAAGGGCACGTGCACGTAGAGCGACAGCGTGTCGCCCGGCCGCACGCCCTGGCGGAGCCAGTCGCGGTAGCGGGCTTCCTCCAGCGCCCCGAACTGCGCGGCGGTGGGATAGCTGGTGTAGCGGGGCACCCTTGCCTCCGCGAGCGCGAGCAGCGCGCGGTCCTGGGAATGATCCTGGGTCAGGTGCTGGGCCATGTCGATGAAGCCGTCCATGGCGCGCCTCATGCGCCCGGGCACGCCGGCGCGCCTTGATCCAGCGCAAGGGAAGCCCCGGACCGTCATGCCCCGGAGCCATGGCGCCCCGGGGATGGCACTCCAGGTCACGAGATGCGGAGCATGGCCGATCGGGTCGTGGCCTTGATTGGTGTCAATGCCGGCCGCCGCCGCCGCCCCTATGACCGGCCCGGCAGGAGGGCCGAAGATGGTGGAGACGACACAGCCAGGGGCGCAGCTCTTCCGGCTCTGCGAGCGCTGGCAAGGGAGCCTGGACCAGCGCATCCGCGCCCTGGCCGTGGACCATGCCTCGCTGCGACAGCTCTGCGACCGGCTGGAACGGATCGCGGACCGGCTGCCGCATCTCCCGGAGATGGAGGAGAAGCAGGCCGTGAGCCGCGAGCTGCGCATCCTCGTGCCACGCCACCAGCAGCAGGAGCAGGCCCTGCTGGCCATGCTCTTTCCCGGGGCGGACGGCACGGCGCTGCGGCGCTGCGTCCTCGGCCGGATCAGGGGGCAGCACGCGCTGGACGAGCTGCATGCAAGGGACCTGGGCGGGCAACTCGATGCCGCCGTCCCCGGGGCGCTGGCCGGGGATGCCGAGGCGCTGGGCTATATGCTGCGCTGCTTCTTCGACGGCTACCGCCGCGCCCTGGCCTTCGAGGAACTGGCCATCCTGACCCTGGCGCGCGCGCGCCTCTCGCCCGCCACGGTGGCCATCCTCTCGGCCAGCCTGGAGGCCGATCCGCAGGCCTGACGGTCCGGGGCCGGCGGGACTCAGGCGGCCTCGGCGCGTTCCTCCAGCGCATCGCGGTCGCGGATGGTGACGAGGCGGCCGGCGGGCAGGTCGATCAGGCCGGCGCGCTTCAGCCGGGTCATCTGGCGGCTGACCGTCTCGATGGTCAGGCCCAGCACGTCGGCGATCTGTGCCCGGGTCAGCGGCAGGTCGAAGGTGACCGCCCGCCCGCCCCGCTCCTCCCCGGGGGCCAGATGCACCGACATGTCGAGAAGGAAGCTCGCCACCTTCTCCTCCGCCGTCTTGCGGCCGAGCAGAAGCATCCGGTTGCGGGCGTCGTCCAGCGCGGCCAGGGTGCGGCGGAGCAGCAGGCGCTCCATCCGGACATGCTCCTCCAGCGTCTCCTCGAAGGGCTTCCGGGGAAAGACGCAGAGCTGCGCATCGGTCAGGGCGGTGATCGTGTGCTCGGCGGATTCGGCGAAGGGGCGGCCCACGAAATCCGCCGGGTAGAGCAGGCCGACGATCTGTTCCCGCCCATCCGCCGTCGCCGCGCTGAGCTTGAGCACGCCGGACAGCAGGTTGGCGCAGAGCAGCGCCTCGTCCCCCGCCCAGAGCAGGGTCTGGCCCCGCTCCAGCTTCCGGTGGCGGCCGATGGCATTGAGGCTGCGCAGTTCCTCGTCGCTCAGGGAACCGCAGAGCGACTGGTCACGGACCTGGCAATCGGCACATGGACGGTGAATGGCGCAAGCCCCCCGGCTGGACCGCGGCAGTATAGCGGGGCCGGAAGGGCTTGTGAAAAGGAAGGCCCTGCCGGGAGCGCATGGCGCCCGGGCGGTCACCCCATACCGGCTCCCCGGGGGCTGGGGGGGCCGGCGGAAGGGGGCGGAGGCAGCGGAAGGCGGCCTTGCCGGCCGCCCCCGCCCCATCCCGGGGATCCAGAGCCTCAGTGGGCCGGATGGATGTCGCTCTCGTCAGGCGGCAGGTGGAACTCCAGCCACATGCCGTTCAGCACCCCGAAGGTAACGGCCAGGCCGAGGCCCAGCACCCAGGCGAAATACCACATGGATCTTCGTCCTCAGTAGAAATGGGGATGGGCGGCGATGTCCTGGCTGGTCACCCGGCCCCAGAGCACCCGGTAGACCCAGGCGGTGTAGGCCAGCACGATCGGCAGGAAGATCACGGTCACCACCAGCATGATGAACAGGGTCCGGTGGGAGGAGGAGGCGTTCCAGACCGTCAGGCTGGAGGAGGCGTCCACCGAGCTCGGCAGGATGAAGGGGAACATCGACAGGCCCACCGTGCCGATGATGCCCAGCGTGGAGAGCGAGGAGCCGAGGAAGGCCGGCACCTCCTTGCGCCACAGGATGCCCAGCAGGGCCAGGACGGCGCCGCCGAAGCCCAGGGCGGGGGCGATCTTCATCCAGGGATAGGTGCTGTAGTTGTCCAGCCAGGCGCCGGCCGCGGCGACGGTGCCGGAGCGCAGCGGGTTGGAGAAGCCGGCCGGGTCCACCACGCCGCTCGGGCGGAAGCCCATGTCGCCATAGGCGATGAAGGCGCCGCCGATGGCGAAGAGCAGGATCGAGGCCAGCGCCGCCACGGCGCCGAAGCGGCGGGCCCGGTCATGCACCGGCCCGTGCTCCAGCTTGACGCTCAGGAAGGAGGCGCCGTGCAGTACCACCATCGCCACCGAGAGCAGGCCACAGACCAGGGTGAAGGGGGTGAAGAGGCCGAGCAGCGTGCCGTCGTAGAAGGCGCGCAGGTCGCCATCCAGCCGGAAGGGCACGCCGCGCAGCACGTTGCCCACCGCCACGCCGAAGACCAGGGCCGGGACGAAGCCGCCGATGAACAGCGCCCAGTCCCAGCGCTCCCGCCAGGCGGCGCCGGGGCGCTTGGAGCGGTACTTGAAGCCGACGGGCCGCAGGATCAGCGCCGCCAGCACCAGGAACATGGCGAGGTAGAAGCCGGAGAAGCTGACGGCGTAGACGAAGGGCCAGGCGGCGAAGATCGCGCCGCCGCCCAGGATGAACCAGACCTGGTTGCCTTCCCAGGTCGGGCCCACGGTGTTGATCACCATGCGCCGCTCCACATCCGTGCGGGCGACGAAGGGCAGCATGGCGGCGACGCCCATGTCCCAGCCGTCGGTGAGGGCGAAGCCGATGAGCAGCACGCCCATCAGCCCCCACCAGATCACCCGCAGGGTCGCATAATCGAGGGGAAATTCCATGACCCGTCCTCCTTCAGGCGGTCATCGGCGACGCGGGCAGCGTGCCGGGCTGGGGCTGCGGGTCCTCATGCCCCGCATAGGGTCCGCGGCGGACGGTGCGCAGGATCAGGCTGACCTCGATCACCGCCAGGGTGCCGTAGAGCAGGGTGAAGCCCACGATCGTGGTCCAGAGCGCGGCGCGGGAAAGCGAGGAGACGCCGAGCGCGGTCGGCAGCACGCCCTCGATCGCCCAGGGCTGGCGGCCCATCTCGGCGATGATCCAGCCCAGTTCCACCGCCAGCCAGGGCAGCGGGATGGCCAGCACGCAGAGCCGGAGGAACCAGCGCTGGTCGAAGCGGCGCATCGAGCAGAGCACGAAGGCCGTGGCGAAGAGCGCGATCATGGCGAAGCCGATCCCGGCCATGATGCGGAAGCTCCAGAACATCAGCGGCACGCTCGGCACGGTGTCCCAGGCCGCCTGTTCGACCTGCGCTGGCGTCGCCTGGCGGGGGTCGTCCACATAGCGCTTCAGCAGCAGCCCGTAGCCCAGGTCACGCCCGTGCTGGGCGAAGACCGCGCGGGCCGCGGCGTCCTTCGGATCCTGCTTCAGCACCTGCACGGCGCCATAGGCGATCTGGCCGGAGGCGATGCGCTCCTGCGCCAGCAGCACCAGCTCCGACATGCCCGTCACCTGCTTGTCCAGGCTGCGGGTGGCGATCAGCCCCAGCACCCAGGGGATCTGCACGGAATAGTCGGTGCGGCGCTCGGCGAAGTTCGGCATGCCGAAGAGGGTGAGCCCGGCGGGCGATGCCTCGGTGTGCCAGGCGGCCTCGATGGCGGCCAGCTTCATCTTCTGGTTGTCGGTGAGCGCGTAGCCGGACTCGTCGCCCAGCACCACGACCGAGAGCGAGGAGGCGAGGCCGAAGGCCGCCGCCACCGCCATGGAGCGCCGCGCGAATCCGGCATGCCGGTTGCGCAGCAGGTAGAAGGCGGAGATGCCCAGCACCGCCACCGAGGCAATGACATAGCCGGCGGAAACGGTGTGGACGAACTTGGCCTGCGCGATCGGGTTGAGGAGCACGGACATGAAGTCCACGACCTCCATGCGCATGGTCTCCGGGTTGAAGGCCGCGCCGACCGGGTTCTGCATCCAGCCGTTGGCGATCAGGATCCACAGCGCCGAGAGGTTGGTGCCCAGCGCCACCATGAAGGTGACGAAGAGATGCCCGATCCGGCTCAGCCGGTCCCAGCCGAAGAACATCAGCCCGACGAAGGTGGCCTCCAGGAAGAAGGCCATCAGCCCCTCGATCGCCAGCGGGGCGCCGAAGATGTCGCCCACGTA
The DNA here is from genome assembly GCF_002754815.1 of Roseomonas sp. FDAARGOS_362. Lineage (GTDB taxonomy): Bacteria > Pseudomonadota > Alphaproteobacteria > Acetobacterales > Acetobacteraceae > Roseomonas > Roseomonas mucosa. The sequence goes on from NZ_CP024588.1 coordinate 2,074,800, forward strand.
GTGCGAGAAGTAGGACCAGTTCGTGCCGAACTGGAACTCCATCGTCAGCCCGGTGGCGACGCCGAGCACGAAGTTGATGCCGAAGATCGTGCCCCAGAACTGCGTGATGGTGCGCCAGATGGGGCGCCCGGTCATCACGTAGACGCTCTCCATGATGACCAGCATGAAGGAGAGGCCCAGCGTCAGGGGCACGAAGAGGAAGTGGTACAGCGCGGTCAGCGCGAACTGCAGTCGTGATAGGTCGACGACACCCGGATCCATGGCTTGCTCCGCCGTTTGGGCGCCGCGCCCGGCCCGGACTCCGCCAGGAGCCGCAAGGGGCGGCACGGTTCGCCTCATGCGGCTCCCTAGGCCGGTGCGGGGCATACCCGCCTTGACCTTGATCAAGGCTCCGCGAGCGGCGCCATGCGAGACCGCCGCCATGCCGCACCCCGCCCCCGACAGGCAGAGCGCCACCCGCCGCCGCGCCTGGCTCCGCGCCGCCAGCCGCGAAGGCGGCCGCTGGAACGCCCTCGCCGCCTTGCTCCTCTGCCTCGACGGCCTTGCCGCCATCGGCTTCGCCGCCGCGCTGGCGGGCGGGCTGGTGTCGCTGCCGCGTGGCCTCGCCGCCGCCGCGCCCTGGCTGCTGCTGGGCCTTGGCGCGGCGCTGGGGCGCGGGCTGCTCGCCCGGCTCTCGCTGCAGGCCGGGGCGCGGGCGGCGCGGCGGGCCAAGACGGCTCTGCGGCGGCGCGTCGTGGTGGCGAGCCTCGCCATCCCCGCCGGAGAGCGCCCGGCCAGCGGCGCCCTGCTGAACGCGGCGGTGGACGAGGTGGAGACGCTGGACGGCTACCTCGCCCGCTTCCTGCCCGCGCGCCACGCGGCGGCGCTGGTGCCCTTCCTGGTCCTGCTCGCCGCCGCCTGGGCCAGCCCGGTCAGCGCGGGCATCCTCCTGCTCACCCTGCCGCCCTTCATCCTCGCCCTGGCCCTGGCCGGCGGCGCCGCGGCGGATGCGCAGCGGCAGCAGTTCTCCGCCCTGTCGCGCCTGTCGGAGCTCTTCGCCGACCGGGTGCGGGCGCTGCCGGTGCTACTGGCCTTCGGCGCGGAGGAGCGCGAGGCCACGCGCCTCGGCACCGCCGCCGAGGAGCTGCGCCGCCGCACCGTGGGCGTGCTGCGCGTCGCCTTCCTGTCCTCCGGCGCGCTGGAGTTCTTTGCCGCCCTCTCGGTGGCGCTGGTCGCGGTCTATGCGGGCTTCAACCTGCTCGGCCTGCTGCCGGTGAAGGTGCCGGGAACGCTGACCCTGGCGGAAGCCTTCTTCGTCCTGGCCCTGGCGCCGGAATTCTACGCCCCGATGCGCCGCCTTGCCGCCGCCTATCACGAGAAGCAGGCCGCCGAGGTCGCCGCCGACCGGCTTTCGGCGCTGGAGGCCATGGCGAAGGCCCCGGCCGCCCAGGCCGCGCCGCTGCGCCAGGCTCCGGCGATCCGCTTCCGGGATGTCACGGTCCGTTATCCCGGCGAGGACCGGCCGGCCCTGTCCGGCTTCAGCCTGGACATCGCCCCCGGCGAGACGGTGGCGCTGCTCGGGCCGAGCGGCGCGGGCAAGAGCACGGTGCTGAACCTGCTGCTGGGCCTGGCGCCGCTGAGCGAGGGGGAGGTGCTGGTGGACGGGCTCGCTTTGTCGGAGGCGGGCTCCTTCGCACCCTCGGTGGCCTGGATGGGGCAGGCGCCGCTGATCGTGCCGGGCAGCCTGGCCGAAAACATCGCCCTGTCGCGCCCCGGCGTGCCGGTGCCGGAACTGGTGCCCGCCATCGCCACGGCGGCGGAACAGGCCGGACTTGGCATGCTGCTGGCCCGGCGCGAGGGCGGGCCGGCGGCGCGGCTGGACGAGCGCGGCAGTGGCCTTTCCGGCGGCGAGCGGCGGCGCATCGCCCTGGCCCGCGCCCTGCTGAAGCCGGCACCGGTGCTGCTGCTGGACGAGCCCACCGCGCATCTCGACGCTGCCTCGGAGGCGGCGCTGATCGAGACCATCCGGCGCGCCACCGCAAAGGGCGGCCGCACCACCCTGATCGCCACCCATTCCGGGCGCCTGGCGGCCGTCGCCGACCGCGTCCTGCGCCTGAGCTGAGCCCGCCATGACCAAGCTCCACGCCCTGCCGCCAGGCGATGCCGCCGTACCGGCCCCCAGGGCCGCACCCCCCGCCCCAACGCCAGTCCCGCCCATCGCGGGCAGCCCGCTCCGCGCGATCCTTGGCGCGGAATGCCGGCGCCAGCGGCCCCGGCTGTTGCTAGCCGGCTTCCTCGCCGCCCTGGTCGCAGCCGCCTCGGTGACGCTGCTGGGCCTGTCCGGCTGGTTCATCACCGCCGCCGCCCTGGCCGGGCTGGGCGGGCCGGCGGTGGCGCAGGGCTTCAACTACATGCTGCCCAGCGCCGCCATACGGCTGCTCGCCATCCTGCGCACCGGCGGCCGCTATGGCGAAAGGCTGGTCGGGCACGATGCCGCGCTGCGTGCCCTGGCGCGCTTGCGTCCGGCCCTGTTCCGCGCCCTGGCCGCCTCGCCCCCCGCCACCGCCCTGGCACTGTCCACCGGAGAGGCCACGGCGCGCGTGGTGGGCGACGTGGATGCGCTGGAGGCCGACCTGGTGCGCCGTTCCGCGCGCTGGGGGCTCTGGGCCTCGCTGCTTTCCGGCACGGCGCTGCTGCTGTTGGCCGGGACCGGCCCCGCCCTGGCGGCGGCCCTGGTGCTGGGCCTGACCGTCGCCGCCGCGCGGCGGCTGGCCACGCATCTGGCGGAACGCGGGCGGGAGGCCCAGCGCGCGGCCGGCGGGCTGAAGGAGGAGCTGGCCACCCTGCTGGCCGCAGCCACGGAACTGCGCGCGCATGGGCTGGAGGACTGGGCCGCCGAGCGGATCGCCCGACGTGGCGCGGCGCTGGGCGCGGCGCAGCAGCGTGCCGCTGCCGGGGCGGGGTGGTTCGAGCTGCTCCAGGCCGGGGCGACCGGAACGGCCGCCGTCGCCGCCCTGGCCCTGGCGGGGTCCGGCGACATGCCCGTGGGCGACCTGCCGATGGCGGCCCTGGCGGCGCTGGGCGCGGCGATGGTGGTCGATGGCGCGGCGGGTTTCGTCCGCGGGCTGGAACGCCAGGGCAGCGTCGCCGAGGCGGAGGCCCGGCTCGACGCGATGCTGGCCCCCGCCGGGGAAGAAGCCCCGGCGGGCCGCGTCCTGGCCTATCCGCCCTCGATCCGCTTCGCTGGGCAGGCTCTGGTGCTGCTGCCCCCCGGCTGCGTCGCCGGGATCACCGGTCCCTCCGGCTGCGGCAAGACCACGCTGCTGGAGACCCTGCTGCGCCTGCGCGACCCGGAGCCGGGCCGGATCTTCCTGGGCGGCGTCGATCTGGCGGAGCTGGATGCCGCGACCGCCCGGCGCTGCTTCTCGCTGCTGCCGCAGGATGCGGCGCTCCTGGCCGGCAGCGTGCGGGACAACCTGCTGCTTGCCGATCCGGAGGCGGAGGAGGCGCGGCTCTGGCAGGCGCTGCACGATGCCGGGCTGGACGAGCGCGTGGCGCGGCTTCCCGGCGGGCTCGATGGCTGGCTGGGGGAGAACGGGGCCCGGCTGTCGGGCGGCGAGCGGCGCCGCCTGGGCCTGGCCCGTGCGCTGCTGCGGCCGGCGCCCTGGCTGCTGCTGGACGAGCCCACCGAGGGGCTGGACTCGGATACCGAGGCGTTGGTCCTGCGGCGGCTGGCGGCCCGCCTCGCCCGGGATGGGCAGGGCGCGCTGATCGTCACGCACCGGCCAGCCCCGCTGGCCCTGTGCCGGAGAATCATCCCGCTCGGCGGCTCCCCCGGAACTCCGGCTGCGGCAGGGCGTCCGGGCCTGCCGCTCTGACGGCTCCGGGGCATGGGTCCTGGCCGGCGTGCCAGGTGACGATGCCCACGGGACGATACCCACAGGGGGGTGACAGAGGCAGGACTTGCAGCCGGATGGACTGCTGCCGCGCCCCTGTCCCAGCCGTCATCAATCCTCCAGATGGTGTGTCATTTCCACCATGGTCCACCAGGAAATCTGGGGGCCGGGCGTGTCCCACGCCGAATAACTTCCCTTTCGCCTGTCCTGCCACTAAGAGGCGCTCGCAATTCGGGATGGAACCCTCCGCCCGCCCCCCCAAAATCAGAGACCTCTCCCATGGCGCATCCCGCCCGACATGCGTTTCGGCCCCTGCTGCGCCTTCTCGGCACGACCGCCCTGGTCCCGGTGGCCCTTGCCGTCTGCGCCCCGGTTGCGATGGCCCAGACGGGCCAGAGCCAGGCCGGTGATGGCAGTGCCAGCGGCACGACCGTCCTGCCGACGGTGAGCGTGCAGGGCGCCAGCCAGAACCCGCTGGCGCCGGTGGACGGTTATGTCGCCACGCGCAACCTCGCCGGCAGCAAGACCGACACGCCGCTGGTGGAGGTGCCGCAATCCGTCTCGGTGGTGACGCGCGACGCGATCGACCAGCGGCAGGCGCAGAATCTCGGCGAGGCGCTGCGCTATTCCGCCGGCATCCGGCCGGAGCAGTACGGCTTCGACTCCCGCGCCGACTGGGTGCAGATCCGCGGCTTCGAGGCGACCGACACCAGCCAGTTCCTGAACGGGCTGCGCTTCAACCCGGGCTATACGGCCGGTGTCTTCGAGACCTATGGGCTGGAGCGCTACGAGATCCTGCGCGGCCCCTCCTCCGTGCTCTACGGCCAGATGGCGCCGGGCGGGCTGATCAACATGGTGCAGCGCCACCCGACCGACACGGCGCGGGGCGAGGTGCGGCTGACCGCCGGCACGCAGAACATACGGCAACTCGCCTTCAACACCAGCGGCCCGCTGACGGCGGACGGGACGTGGAGCTACGCCCTCACCGGCGTCGGGCGGCTGGCCGACCTGGACGTGCAGAACAGCGACAACGACCGGCTCTTCCTGGCCCCGGCGCTGACCTGGAAGCCCACCGGGGACACCCGCTTCACGCTGCTGCCCTACTACCAGCGCGACAGGACCATCGGCGCCCAGTTCCTGCCCTATCTCGGCACCGTGCAGCGCAGCGCCTTCGGCCGCGTCTCGCGCAGCCTGAACCTGGGCGAGGACGGCTTCGACAAGTACGACCGCACGCAGTACGGCATCGGCTACGAGTTCGAGCACCGCTTCAACGACGTCTTCTCCTTCACCCAGAACGCCCGCTACGCGCATGTCGGCGTGAACTGGAAGCAGGTCTATGGCGGCGGCCTCCTCGCCGGCAGCGAGCGGCTGCTGAACCGCTACGCCTATGACGAGCAGTACAGCTTCGACACCTTCCAGGTGGACAACCGCGGCCAGGCGCGCTTCGACACCGGCCCGCTGCAGCACACGCTGCTCGGCGGCTTCGACTACCAGCACACCAGCTACAAGAGCGTGGCGGCCTTCGCCACCGCCAGCCCGCTCGACCTCTACGCGCCCGTCTATGGCAGCGGTATCCCGAACCTGGGCAGCCCCTACCAGAACCGGCTGCAGGGCATCGACCAGTACGGCCTCTATGGCCAGGATCAGATCCGCTACGGGCGCTTCGTGGCGACGCTGGGGGTCCGGCACGACTGGGTGGACACGAACACCAAGAACCGCGCCTACGGCTTCACCAGCGAGAGCAAGGAGGACACCGACACCACCTGGCGGGCGGGCATCACCTACCTCGCCGAGAACGGCCTCGCGCCCTATTTCTCCTACAGCACCTCCTTCCTGCCGCAGGCGGGCAGCTTTTCCCCGGCCCGCGGCAACGGCACCTTCGATCCCACGACCGGCGAGCAGTACGAGGTGGGCATCAAGTACCAGCCGAACGGGCTGAACAGCTTCGTCCAGGTCTCGGCCTTCCACATCACCCAGAGCAAGGTCCTGACCACCGACCCGGACAACGTGCTGTACCAGGTGCAGACCGGCCGCATCCGCGTGCGCGGCGTGGAGGCCGAGGGCGTGGCCAGCCTGGGCAACGGGCTGAACCTGATCGGCTCGATCACCTATCTGGACCCGGAGATCACCCGCGACACGGTGGCGAGCAATGTCGGCAACCGGCCGCTCGGTGTCTCCAAGTTCACCGCCGGGCTCTATGCCGACTACAGCTTCGGCGAGGGCCGGGGCGCGATGAGCGGCGTGGGCCTGGGCGCGGGCGTGCGCTTCGTCGGCAACACCGCCGTGGACAACGCCAACTCGGCGGTGGTGCCCTCGGTGACGCTGTTCGATCTCGCGGCCCGCTATGACCTCGGGCAGCTCGCCTCGAACCTGAAGGGCTTCCAGGCGCTGCTGAACATCAACAACGTGGCCGACAAGCGCTACGTCGCCCGCTGCACCAGCGAGTCCTCGTGCTTCTACGGCAACAGCCGCACCATCCTGGGCTCGCTCGCCTACCGCTGGTAGGGCGAGCGGCGGCGGCGCTTCCCCCGCAAGGGAGAGCGGCCGCCGCGGCTTCCGCACCGCCCTGTCCGGCGTGGCGAGCGCCGGGCGGCCAGTCGCGGCCGGCGGGGCTCCGCACCACCTTGCATCCGGCGGCACACGGGACCATCACAGCCATGTCCCGGCCGGCGGCGCCCCGGCCCCGTCCCCTGGAAGGGAGACCGGCCATGGCCATCCTGAAGATCGCCCGCATGGGCCATCCCGTGCTGCTGGAACGCTGCGAACCCGTGTCCGACCCGGGCGCGCCGGAGATCCGCCGCCTGGTGCGGGACATGTTCGAGACGATGGAGGACGCGCCGGGTGCGGGTCTCGCCGCGCCGCAGGTGCATGTGCCGCTGCGCCTCTTCGTCTTCCGCGTCCTGCCGTCGCGCAGCAGCGGCGCGCCGGACGACACGGCGGCCGGCAACACGGTCCTGATCAACCCGGTGGTGGAGCCCGTCGGCGAGGAGAAGCACCTGCGGTGGGAGGGCTGCCTCTCCATCCCCGGCCTGCGCGCCGCCGTGCCCCGCTACCGGCGCGTCCGCTACACCGGCACGGATTGCGATGGCCGCACCGTCTCGGCCGAGGTGGAAGGCTTCCATGCCGGCGTCGTGCAGCACGAGAACGACCACCTGGACGGCATCCTCTACCCGATGCGGATGACGGATTTCGGCCTGATGGGCTTCAACGAGGAGATCGCGCGCTTCTCCGACCAGCCCGGCGCCGCGCCGCCCCCGGCCCGCGGATAGTTCCCACCCGCCGGAGCGGCCGGGCCGTCATTCAGGGAGCGGTTTCCGGCTGGGCGGCGAGCAGGCCGGCGATGGCGGCGGCGATCTGTTCCACGGTGACGGGCTTGCGCAGGATGGCGAAGGGGCCGCCCGCCCTCGCCTCCGCCAGATCGTCCTCCGCGGCCTCGCCGGCGAAGCCGGTGACCAGCAGCACGCCCAGCCCCGGACGCCGCAGGCGGGCCCGGCGCGCCAGTTCCAGCCCGTTCATGCCGGGCATGGCCAGATCGGTGACCAGCAGTTCAGCCCGTGGCAGCGCCGGGGAGGCCAGCGCCTCGGCACCGCTGCCGGCCGCGCTGACATGGAAGCCGCATTCCGCCAGCGCATCCGACAGGAGTTCACGGAGCGCGGCCTCGTCCTCCACCAGCAGCACGGAACGGCGCCCGCCGGCCTGGCTGTCAGACGTCTCGCCGGCGGGCACGGTCCCGGCCCGCGCCGCCGGGGCGGCCCGGGGCAGGTCGGCGGCCGCGTCCTCCCGGACCGGCAGGGGCAGCCAGAGCGTGACCGTGGTGCCCTGGCCCGGCGTGCTGGCGATGACGAGGGCGCCCCCGGACTGCTCCGCGAAGCCCTTGGCCATGGACAGGCCGAGGCCGGTGCCCTGCCCCTTGGGCTTGGTGGTGAAGAAGGGTTCCGTCGCCCGCGACAGCGTCGCCGGGTCCATGCCGTTCCCCGTGTCGGAAACGGTCAGGCGCAGGTAGGACGCGGCCGCCGTCTCCTGGTCCGGCGCCTGCCCGCCCCCATCCTGGGGCGCCCCGGACAGCGGAGGGAGCGGCGGCGCCTCGCCTTCCGGGGCACGCGAGGCGGCGAAGCGGAGCGTCCCGCCCCTGGGCATCGCATCCCGCGCATTGGTGGCCAGGTTGATCAGCACCGCCTCCAGCTGCGAACGGTCCGCGCACAGCACCGGCAGGCGGGGCTCCACCTCCACGACGATGCGCAGCCCCGGTCCCAGCGTGTGCCGCAGGATCTCGACCAGGTCGGCCAGCAGAGCCTCGACCGCCACGCTCTCGCTGCGAAGCTCGTCCTTGCGGGCGAAGGCGAGCAGGCGGCGCGTCACCGCCGCCCCGCGCTCCGCGGCCTCGCCCATCATCGCCGCCAGCTTCTCCACCGCCTGCGGATCGCCGGCACGGCGGCGGATCAGGTTCGCGCCCCCGGCGATGGCCTGCAGCACGTTGTTGAAGTCGTGCGCCACACCGCCGGCAAGCTGTCCCAGCGCCTCCAGCTTCTGCGCCTGCCTTAGCTGCTCCTCGGCGCTGCGCCGCCCCTGCTCGGCCGTCTCGCGTGCCGCCATGGCCTCCGCCATGCGGCTATAGAGGCGGAAGCGCCCGGCGACGAAGGTGGCGATGAGCAGGAGCGTCACGGCGATCAGCATCGCCGAGACGATCAGGATGCCGGCATCGATGCGCCAGCGGGCCAGCACCGCCTGCGTGGTCCGGCTGATGCTGACCACCACGGGCTGGGTCTGCAACCGTGTCGCTGCCACGAGGTGGTGCCGGCCATCCACCGGGTTGCGCAGTTCCTCCACCTGGCGTTCACCCGGCCGCATGCCGGCCGGCAGGTCCATGCCCTGTGTGCCGGCGGGAAGCGACGGATGCCGCAGCAGCAGGGCCCCGTCGTCGCGCCACAGGGCGATGCGCGTATCCTTGGGCATCCTCAGATCGGCATAGAGGCGATCGAAGTACTGCAGGTTCATGGCCCCGAGCACCAGGCCCAGGAACTGTCCCTCCGCCGAGGAGATCCGGCGGGCCAGGTAGACGGTCGGGCTGCCATTCCCCCGGTTCTCGACCGGCAGGCCGATGAAGGTCAGCCGCGAGGAATCGGTGCTCAGCACCTTGAAGTAGTCGCGGTCGGCGACGTTGACCGGGGGCACCGGCTGGTAGCGGGAAAAGTTCAGCAGCCGCCCGTCCCGGGCGATGATGGTCACGGCATCGAGCTGCGGGATGCCCGAGATCCGCGCCACCAGCATCCCGAAGACTTCCGGCGCCGTGGCGCGTCTGTCGAACTCCTCGGCACTCTGCAACTGGCCGTCCCGCAGGTCCCCGGCCACGCCGTTCACCACGAGCTCCACGCTCTGGAGGGCGCGGTCCGACTGTTCCGCCAGCAGGGTGTCGAGCGCGGCCAGATTCGCCTTGGCCGTCGCCAGCGCGCTGGTGCGCAGATGCATCGCCGTCAGCCCGGCACCGGCCAGGATGGCCACCGCCGCCAGCAGCCCGGTCGCGCGGACGAAGCGGACCATGCCGCCGGACCGGCCAAGGAAGGAGGAGGGGCTCTTCAAGCCCCGCCCCGCCAGGCACCGGGGCGGCCATGCGGCGATCCGCGCGCCGGCCGGTCCAGGCGCGCAGCCGGGCCTTCGCCACACCCTGTCACGGTTCGCCTTCCCCCCGTTTTATCCCGCCGTCGCGGCCATGCACGCAGCATCCCGCTTAGGGGCCGGTCCTGCAACCGCGATGATGGTGGAGTGGAATGATGGAGCGTTCATCCTGGCCGGGCGTCTCCCCGGAGCCCGGTCCCCGGATGCCCCCCGGGCCGGGCCCGTCGCCGGGCGGGCGGCTCAGGCTCCCCGCGGCACCGTTCCGGGGAGGCACCGCCCGGGCATCGCCGGTTCGCGGGTGTCCGGCACGGATCCTTCACCCACCTGCCGGGACCTCAGCCTCACGCTTCCGGTCGATGCCGTCCTGCGGCGATCCGCTCCTGGTCCTGCTCCTGCGCCGCATGGGCGGCGATGTAGCCGCGCAGCGCCCCGGCGGCGTTGAGCATGTGCGCCCGCATGCAGCGCGCCGCCTCCTCGCCATCCCCCCGCGCGATCGCCGCCATCACCTGCCCGTGCTCCTCGCGCGAGCGGTGGATGCGGTCGCCGTGGCGGAGCTGCGTGCGCCGGAAGGCCGCCAGCCGGCCGCGCAGCGCCATGGCCTGCTCCGCCAGGAAGGCGTTGTGCGTGGCGCGGTAGATGGCGTCGTGGAAATCCCGGTTGAAGCCGTCATAGGCATCGACATCGCCACGCCGCACCATCTCCGCCGAGGCGTCGTGCAGGTCCATCAGCCGGCTGCGCTCCAGCGGCGTCATGCGATAGGTGGCGAGGCGGACGCAGAGCGCCTCCATCTCGGCCGAGGTCTCGAACATGTCCATGATGCGCGTCGCGGTCACGCGGGTCACCACCACGCCCCGGCGCGGGCGCAGCTCCACCAGCCCGCTCACCGCGAGCTGGCGCAGCGCCTCCCGCACCGGGGTGCGGGAGGCGCCGAAGCGGTCGGCCAGGAGCTGCTCGTCCAGCGCGGTGCCGGCCGCCAGGGTGCCGGAGGCGATCTCGTCCGTCAGCGCGTTGCGGATGCGCTCGGACAGGAGAATCCGCTCCTCCGACAATGCCTCCACCGGCTCCGGCACCGATCCCGCCTCCATGCCATCCATCGCTCAGCCGCCCATCAGGGCCCGGACGGCCAGATAGAGCACGGATGGCGCCACGAGGCAGCCCAGGCCGGTGTGGAAATTGGCGGTCAGCGCGCCATAGGGCACCAGCCGCGGATCGGTGGCGGCGAGGCCGACCCCGCCGACATTGGCCTTCACGCCGGGCGCGAAGCCCAGCAGGTCCCTCAGATGAACGCCGGCCGGGGTGCAGACCGCGGGCAGGGCGACGCCGAAGATGGTCACGGGCAGCCCCCCGGCATGGCGGGGCGTTGGGCAAAGGGAAGCGGCATGGGCCGGAATCCTTCCTGGATGTTCCCGAGATCACGGGCCAGTCTGCCGCCGGCCTGGGTTTAAGTATGCAAAACACCGGTCGACAAGCAACAAAGTATGCAACAACGTGGCAACAAACTTGCGCTGTACACGAAATAGCGGATGCGCCACTCTGGCATCCACATGAGGTGAAGGCCGCCCTGCCCGGGGCCGCCGGGTTCCGAGAAGCGGGGAGGGAAGCCATGGCCCAATGGCGCCAGGAACAGGAAGCGCGGGAGGCTCGCATCGCCGCGGGGGCGCCCCTGGCGCAGGGCAAGGTGGTGCCCGCGGCCAGGGCGGGCGCGCTGCTGGAGGCGGTGCTGCGCCCCGGCGACCGCGTCTGCCTGGAGGGCGACAACCAGAAGCAGGCGGACCTGCTGGCCCGCGCCCTGGCCGGGCTCGACCCGGACAAGGTGCATGACCTGCACATGGTGCAGTCGGGCGTGGTGCTGCCCGAGCATCTGGACATCTTCGAGACCGGCATCGCCCGGCGGCTGGACTTCGCCTATTCCGGCCCGCAATCGGCCCGCATCGCGCGGATGCTCTATGGCGGGCAGATCGCACTGGGTGCGGTGCACACCTATCTGGAACTCTTCGCCCGCTACTTCATCGACCTGACGCCGCATGTGGCGCTGATCGCGGCGGTGAGCGCGGATCGCGAGGGCAATCTCTACACGGGGCCGAACACCGAGGACACGCCGACCGTGGTGGAGGCCACGGCCTTCAAGAACGGCGTGGTGGTGGCGCAGGTGAACGAGGTGGTGGACAAGGTGCCCCGCGTGGACATCCCCGGCGACCGCGTGCACTTCGTGGTGGAGGCGGGCAGGCCCTTCTATGTCGAGCCGCTCTTCACCCGCGACCCGGCCGCCATCACCGAGACGCAGATCCTCACCGCCATGCTGGCGCTCAAGGGGATCTATGCCGAGTACGGCGTGCGCCGGCTGAACCACGGCATCGGCTTCAACACCGCCGCCATCGAATTGCTGCTGCCGACCTATGGCGAGCGCCTCGGCCTCAAGGGCAAGGTCGCCACCCACTGGGCGCTGAACCCGCATCCCACACTGATTCCGGCCATCGAGAGCGGCTGGGTGGAGCAGGTGCACTGCTTCGGCTCCGAGGTCGGGATGGACCGCTACATCGCGGCGCGGCCCGACATCTTCTTCACCGGCGCCGACGGCTCGCTGCGCTCCAACCGCGCCTTCTGCCAGACCGCCGGCCTCTATGCCTGCGACATGTTCATCGGCTCCACGCTGCAGATCGACCTGGAGGGGCATTCCTCCACCGTCACCCAGTCGCGCATCGCGGGCTTCGGCGGCGCGCCGAACATGGGCTCCGACGCGCGTGGGCGGCGCCATCCCAGCGAGCCCTGGCTGCGCGCGGGGCGGGAGGCCGATCCGGACGGCGCCGCCGCGCTGCGGCGCGGGCGCAAGCTGGTGGTGCAGATCGGCGAGACCTTCGGCGACAAGAACGCGCCGCTCTTCGTGGAGCAGCTCGACGCGCTGCTGCTGGCGGACAGGCTGAAGCTCGATCTGGCGCCGGTCATGGTCTATGCCGACGACGTCACGCATATCGTCACCGAGGAAGGCATCGCCAACCTGCTGCTCTGCCGCGACCGGGATGAGCGCGAGCAGGCGATCCGGGGCGTGGCGGGCTATACCCCGCTTGGGCGCGGGCGCGATGCGGGGATGGTGGAGCGGCTGCGCGAACGAGGCGTGATCCGGCGGCCGGAGGATCTGGGCATCGACCCGCTGGATGCCGATCGCGGCCTGCTGGCGGCGCGTTCGATCAAGGATCTCGCGCACTGGTCGGGCGGGCTCTACCAGCCGCCCGCGCGTTTCCGGAACTGGTGAGGAGACGATCCCATGGAGAACCTGACCTTCCGCCACCGGGCCGCGAAGCCGGCCGGCGGCACGCGGAAGACGGCGATCGCCGGCGTGGTCGCCTCCGGCAACCTCGAAGTGCTGGCGGAACGCGTGCTGCCGGGCACGGAATGCGTGGTGGAGATCGCCACCGCCGCGCATGGCTTCGGCACGGTCTGGGAGGCGGTGGTGGCGGATTTCGTCGCGCGCCGCTCGCCCGGCGGCCTGCGCCTTTCGGTGAACGACGGGGGCGCGCGGCCGGACACGGTGGCACTGCGGCTCGCCCAGGCGCAGCGGCTGATCGAGGAGGACGCGCCGTGAGCCTCGATCTCCGCAAGGCGAGCTGGTACGAGGCCAGCGCCCGCCAGCGCCTCCAGGGGCTGCTGGACCCTGGCAGCCTCACCGAGTTCCTCGGCCCCGAGACGCGCGAGCTGAGCCCGCATCTGCCGCTCTTCGACCTGCCGCGCCAGTTCGACGACGGCATGGTGGCGGGCGCCGGGCGGATCGACGGGCAGCCCGTGCTGGTGGCGGCGCAGGAAGGCCGCTTCATGGGCGGAGCCTTTGGCGAGGTGCATGGCGCCAAGCTGACCGGGCTGCTGCGCGCGGCGCGCGAGATGGGGGCGGCGGGCCGCGTGCTGATCCTCTTCGACACGGGCGGCGTGCGGTTGCAGGAGGCCAATGCCGGCGAGCTCGCCATCGCCGAGATCATGCGCGCGCTGCTGGAGGCCCGCGCCGCCGGGGCGCGCGTCGTCGGGCTGATCGGCGGTCGGAACGGCTGCTATGGCGGCGGCGGGCTGATCGCCGGCTGCTGCTCCCGCCTCGTCGTCTCGGAACAGGGGCGCATCAGCGTTTCCGGCCCGGAAGTGATCGAGACCAACAAGGGTGTCGAGGAGTTCGACTCCCGCGACCGGCCGCTGATCTGGCGGACCATGGGCGGCAAGCACCGCCGCCTGCTGGGCGGGGCGGACGGGTACTGCGCCGACACGATGGGGGCCTTCCGCGAGGCCGCACTGCGGGCGCTGCATGAGGCGGGCGGCTTCGGCCTCGCCGCGATGCGGGCCGAGCAGAAGCGGCTGGAAGCGCGGCTGCAGCGCTTCGGCAACAGCACCGATGCGCGGGAGATCTGGCGCGCCCTGGGGGCCGAGGCACCGGACACCGTGCCCGAGCTGGACGACAAGGCTTTCGCGGAGCTCGCCACCCGTATCGCGGAGAGCGCCGATGACGCCCGCTGACATGCTCGCTTCCCTCTTCCCGGCAGGCCATGCGGTCCGCATCGGAGAGGACGGGCTGATCGCCGGCAGCGGCACCCTGCCGGATGGGCCACCGGGGGGACAGGAGGCCGTGGTGATCGGCGTGGCGCGCCGCGCGGCCCTGGGCGTGGAGGGGGCGCTGGCGCTGTCCGGCCATGTACTCGCGGCGCTGGAGAAGGACGGCCAGGGCCCGGTGCTGGTGCTGGTGGACAGCGACAGCCAGCGCATGAGCCGGCGCGACGAGCTGCTCGGGCTGAACGAGTTCCTGGCGCATCTGGCCAAGTGCCTCGTCCTGGCCGACCTGCGCGGGCGGCCGACGGTCGGCCTGCTCTACGGCCATACGGCGGCGGGCGCCTTTATCGCCACGGCGCTGGCAACGCGCGTGCTGGTGGCGCTGCCAGGCGCGGAACCGGCGGTGATGGACCTGCCCTCCATGGCGCGGGTGACCAAGCTCCCGCTGGAGGTGTTGCAGGAGAAGGCGAAATCCACCCCGGTCTTCGCGCCCGGACTGGACAACCTCGCCCGGACCGGCGCGGTGCTGGAAACCTGGGACCCGGCGGCCCCACTGGCGGAACAGTTCCGGGCCCTGCTCGCGCGCGGCCTACCGGAACGCGACACGCGCGCCGCGCTGGGGCAGGAACGCGGCGGAAGGCCCAAGGCGGCGGAAATCGCGGCACGGGTGCAGGAGCTGGCCCTGCGCCATGGCTGAGGCGGCCCATGGCTGAGACCCCACCGCGCCACGCCCTGCTGCGGGTCTCGCCCGAAGGCTGGGCCGCCATGCTGGAGACACGGCCGGAATGGCGCGGGGAGCCCCTGCTGGCCGGCTGGGCGCGGCGCGGCTGGCCGCTGGTGGCGCGGCGGCGCGGGGAATGCGAGGCCGCTGGCGGGATCGCGGCCGGGCTGCCCCTGCCGCCTTCCGCCGGCAAGCGGCGCCTCGCCGTGCTGCTGCCCGGGGACGCGGTGACGGAGATCCGCCCGCCCCTGCCCCTGGCCGAGGCCCTGCCCTCTGCGCCCCCGGGCTGGCGGCCGGTGCTGGAGGCGCTGCTCGCCCTGGGCGCGGCGCACCGCGTCACGCCGCGCGTCTTCGGCAGCCTGGCCTGGGCGGCGCTGACCGGGCTGGACTATCTCGGCCCCGCCTCCGACCTCGACCTGCTCTGGCCGGTGCTGCCGCCGCCCCGCATGGCGGCGCTGCTCGCCGCCCTGGGAGGGGTCGAGGCCCGGGCACCGATGCGGCTGGATGGCGAGGTCCTGCTGCCCGATGGCAGCGGCGCGAACTGGCGCGAGATCCAGGCCGGTGCGGCGGAGATCCTGGTGAAGCGCGCCGGGGGCGTGGCGCTGCTTCCGCGCGCGGATTTCCTCGGCACGGCGGGGGCCGCATGAGCTTCCTCCGCCCCCTGCCCCAGGCGCTCCGGGCCGAGGCCGCGCGGATCGGCGGCCTTGCCGCGCGCTGCCTGGTGCTGGAGGTGGAGACATGGCCCAAGCCGGGCCTGGTCAGCCATGTGGACAATGGCAGCCATACGGACATGGATGCGGGCAGCTTCCGGCGCAGCGCGGCGGCGATCGAGCCCTTCCTGGCCCGCCTCGCCCTTGCCGGCATCGAGGGGGCCTCCATGCCCCGGCTCCGCGCCATCGGGCTGGAGGCGGAGGGGGCCATGCTCCGCGCCACGGGCGGGGTGAACACGCATCGCGGCGCGATCTTCGGCCTGGGCCTGCTCTGCGCCGCGGCCGGGGCCCGGCTGAAGGGCGCCCAGGGCACATTGGGCGATGTGGTGGAGCGCCTCTGGGGCGGGGAGATCCTCGGCACGCCCTCCGCCCCCGACAGCCATGGCGGGTGCGCCGCGCGGCGCCATGGCGCGGGTGGGGCGCGGCAGGAGGCGGCGGCGGGCTTCCCTACCCTCTACCACACCGGCCTGCCGGCGCTGCGGCAGGGGGCGCGGCTGGCCCCGGGGGATGACGAGGCGGCGCGTGTCCAGTCCTGCTTCGCCCTGATCGCCACGCTGGGCGACACCAACCTGCTGCACCGGGGCGGGGCGGAGGGCCTGGCCTTCGCGCAGTGGGCCGCCCGCGGCTTCCTGGAAGGCGGCGGGGTGGGCCGGCCGGGCTGGCGCGCGGCGGCGGCCGGGATCGGCGCGGATTTCGTGGCCCGGCGCCTCAGCCCCGGCGGTTCGGCCGACCTGCTGGCCATGAGCCTTTTCCTGCGGGCGATGGAGGCCGCATGACCCTCGCCCTGCTCTGCCCCGGCCAGGGGACGCAGCACGCCGGGATGTTCGCCCTGACCGCAGCGGCGCCGGAGGCCGCGCCACTCTTCGCCGCCGCCACGGCGCTTCTGGACGAGGACCCGCGCCGCCTCGTCCGGCGCGCGGATGCCGCCACCCTGCACGGGAACCGGATGGCGCAGGTCCTTTGCGGCACGCAGCAGCTCGCCGCCTTCCTGGCGCTGCGCGGGGCGCTGGGGGGGCGGCTGGTCGTGGCCGGCTACAGCCTCGGCGAGGTGTCCGCCTGGGGCTGCGCCGGGCTGCTGCCGCCGGAACGGGTGCTGCCGCTGATCGCGCGCCGGGCCGGGGCCATGGACGCGGCCGGCGGCCCCGGGGAAGGGCTGGCCTATATCCGTGGCCTGGAGAGGGACCGGGTCGAGGCCCTCTGCGCCCGGCACGGCGCGGCGCTGGCCATCGTCAATCCGGGGCTGCTGCATGTGGTCGGAGGCCCGGCTGCGGCGCTGGCCATGCTGTGCGAGGCGGCCCGCGCGGCCGGTGCCCTGCGGGCCGAACCCCTGCCCGTCCATGTCGCGTCCCACACACACTTCCTGGCCGGTGCCGTCGGCCCCTTCCGCGACGCCATCGAGGAGGCCCGGCCCGCGAAGCGCCCGGCCCCCGGATGCCGGCTGCTGAGCGGCATCGACGCGGCCCCGGTGCTCGACGGAGCCCAGGGGGCGGAGAAGCTGGCGGCACAACTGGCGCGGACCATCGAATGGACGGCCTGCCTGCAGGCCTGCGCCGAGGCCGGGGCCAGCGCCTTCCTGGAGCTCGGCCCCGGCCGCGCCCTGGCGGCCATGGCGGCGGAGGCCTGTCCCGGCATCCCGGCCCGCAGCCTGGAGGATTTCCGCAGCCTGGACGGGGTGCGTCACTGGCTGGCGGGTCATGCCGCCTGACGGGCGGGCGGCGCCCGCCGGGGCTCAGGCCACGTAGCGGAAGCGCTGGTGCATCCGCCGCGCCCGCGGATCGGGGCGCGGAATGGCGGAAAGCAGGGCCTGGGTATAGGCATGGGCCGGATGGTCGCAGACCTGCCGCGCGGGGCCCGTCTCCACCACCTTGCCGCGATACATCACCGCCACCCGGTCGCACATGTAGCGGATCACGCCGAGGTCGTGGCTGATGAAGACATAGGACAGGCCCAGCCGGTCCTGCAGTCCCATCAGCAGGTCCAGCATCTGCGCCCGCAGCGACACGTCGAGCGCCGAGGTCGCCTCGTCCGCCACGATGATGCGCGGGTTCAGCGCGATGGCGCGCGCGATGCCGATGCGCTGCCGCTGCCCGCCGGAGAAGGCATGGGGATAGCGCTCCCGCCAGTCCGGGTTCAGCCCGACCTGCTTCAGCAGTTCGGCCACGCGCGCATCGAGTTCCCGGCCCTTGGCGATCCGGTTCACCAGGAGCGGCTCGCCCACGATCTGCGCCACGGTCATGCGCGGGTTCAGCGAGGAAACGGGGTCCTGGAAGACCATGCGGATCTCCCGCCGCGCGGCGGCCAGCACCTCCTTGTCCGCCGTGGCGAGATCGACGATCCCGCCATCGGCGCGGCGGTAGCGGATGGCGCCGGCGGTCGGCTGGTACATCCGCAGCAGGCAGCGGCCCATCGTGGTCTTGCCGGAACCGGATTCCCCCACGATGCCCAGCGTCTCGCCGGGGCGGAGCTGGAGCGAGACGTCGTCCACCGCCAGGACCGGGTTCCTGGCATTGCCGAAGATCATGGTGAGGTTGCGCACGTCCAGCACCGGCGGCACCTCGGCCGCGATGGGCTTGCGGTGCTGGCGGATCTCCGCCTCGTGCTCCAGCTTCAGGACGGAGCCGATCAGCATCTTCGTGTAGGCATTCTGCGGCGCGTGGAAGACCTGGTCCACGGGGCCGCCCTCCACGACCTTGCCGTGGTACATCACCAGCACCTCGTCGGCGATCTCGGCCACCACGCCCATGTCATGGGTGATGAACATCACCGCCATGCCGTGCTGCGCCTGGAGGCGCTTGATGAGGTCGAGGATCTCCGCCTGGGTGGTGACGTCGAGCGCGGTGGTCGGCTCGTCCGCGATCAGCAGCGACGGGTTGCAGGCCAGCGACATGGCGATCATCACGCGCTGCCGCATCCCGCCCGAGAACTCGAAGGTGTAGCGGTCGATCGCCTGCTCGGGGCGGGGGATCTCCACCTGCCCCAGCAGCTCGATGCAGCGCGCCCGCGCCTGGGCCTTGCTCATGCCCAGGTGCAGGCGCAGCACCTCGGTGATCTGGTCGCCCACCGTATGCACCGGGGAGAGCGAGGACATGGGCTCCTGGAAGATCATCGCGATCTCCCGCCCCCGCACCGCGCGGATCTGCCGGCTGCGCGGATGCAGCTTCGCGAGGTCCACCGAACTGCCATCCGGCCGGTGCAGCACCATGGCGCCGCCGACAATCCGCCCCGGCGCGTCCACGATCTGCAGGATGGAGCGCGCGGTGACGCTCTTGCCCGAGCCGCTTTCCCCCACCACGCAGAGCGTGCGCCCGCGCCGCAGGGTGAAGGAGACGCCGTCCACCGCCTTCACCACCCCCGCCCGGGTCGGGAAATGCGTGACGAGGTCGCGCACCTCCAGCACGGTGTCGGAGGGTGCCGGCATCGGGGCCGCCGGCCGGGCCTCCAGGATCGTGGCGCTCATTTGTTGTACGGGTCCGCGGCGTCGCGCAGACCGTCTCCCAGGAAGTTGAGGGCGATCACCGACAGCACCACGGCGACGCCGGGGGCGAAGAGCCATGGTGCCGTGGCGATGGAACGGATGTTCTGGGCCTCCCGCAGCAGCACGCCCCAGGAGATGGTTGGCGGCTGCAATCCCAGGCCCAGGAAGGAGAGCGAGGTCTCCGCCAGGATCATCGCCGGGATGGCCAGCGTCACCGAGGCGATGATGTGGCTGGCGAAAGAGGGCAGCATGTGGCGGAAGATGACCCGCTTCTCCGAGGCGCCGTCCAGCCGCGCCGCCGCCACGAAGTCCTCCGTCCGCAGGCTGAGGAAGCGGCCGCGCACCACGCGGGCGAGCTGCGCCCAGCCGGTGAGCGAGAGGATCAGCGTGATCATGAAATAGTTCAGCGTCGCCGGCCAGTCATGCGGCAGGGCGGCCGAGGCAGCGAGCCAGATGGGAATGGAGGGCAGCGAGAGCACGAATTCCACCGCGCGCTGCACGGCGGAATCCACCCAGCCGCCGTAATAGCCGGAGACGCCGCCCAGGATGATGCCCAGCGTCAGCGACAGGAAGACGCCGACAAGCCCCACCGAGAGCGAGATCTGCGCCCCCTGCATGATGCGGGAATAGACGCAGCGCCCCAGCCGGTCCGCGCCCAGTGGCAGCACCACCTGCCCCGGCTCGCCCGGGGCCAGGAGGTGGACGCGGGTGGGGAAGAGGCCGAGGAGGTTGTGCTCGTAGCCCTGGCCGAAGAGGCGCAGGCGCACCACCCGGCTCTCGTCCGGCACGTAGCGCATCTCCAGCGTCTCGGGGTCGCGTTTCAGGATCGAGGGATGGACGAAGGGGCCGAAGCTGCCATCCGGCGCGACGAAATGGATCATCTGCGGCGGATGGTAGGCGGCGCGGGTGTTCTGCTGCTCCGGATCGTTGATCGCGAAGAAGCCGGGCACCAGGGCGACGACGTAGAAGATGACCGTGACCACCAGCCCGATCATGGCGAGGCGGTGGCGGCGGAAGGCCCACCAGACCAGCTGCCATTGCGAGGCGACGGCGAGGCTGCGGCGGTCGATGGTCCCGAGGACGGCGTCGGACATGGGATCGCTACTCCAGCCGGATGCGCGGATCGGCGATGGCGAGGAGGATGTCGCTGATCAGCGAGCCCATCAGGGTCAGCACGCAGATCAGCAGCACGAAGGCGCCGGCCAGGTACATGTCCTGGCTCATCAGCGACTGCAGCAGCATCGGCCCCGCCGTCGGCAGGTTCAGCACGATGGCCACGATGATGGAGCCGGAGACGAGGTTCGGCAGCAGCCAGGCGATGGTGGAGATGAAGGGGTTCAGCGCCACCCGCATCGGGTATTTCACCAGCAGGTGGAATTCCGAGAGCCCCTTGGCCCGGGCGGTGGTGACATAGGGCCGGTGCAGCTCGTCCAGCATGTTCGCCCGCATCACGCGCACCAGGCTCGCCGTGCCGGAGACGGCCAGGATCACCACGGGAATCCAGAGATGCGAGAGCAGGTCCAGCAGCTTCGCCATGCTCCAGGGCGCGGCGACGTACTCGTCGGAGAAGAGGCCGCCGACCTCCTGCCCCCATTCCACCGCGGCGAAGTACATCAGCACGATGGCCAGCAGGAAGGAGGGGATGGCCAGCCCGACGAAGGAGAGGAAGGTCAGCACGTAGTCGCCGACCGAGTACTTCCTCACCGCCGAGAAGACGCCGAGCGGCAGGGCGATGGCCCAGGTCAGGATCAACGTGGCCAGCGTCAGCACCAGGGTCAGCGCCATGCGCTCCCAGATCAGCCCGCTCACCGGCTGCTGCCATTCGAAGCTCAGGCCGAAATCCCCGCGCAGGAGGATGTTGCCCATCCACTTCACGTACTGGACCAGCATCGGCTGGTCGAGGCCGAAGCGTTCCCGCAACTCGGCGGCGGTGTTCTGGTCCACCGTTTCGTTGGAGGCGGCGAGCGTGGCGATATAGGTCGTCACGTAGTCGCCGGGTGGAAGCTGGATCAGCACGAAGGCCAGGAAGGAGACCACCAGCAGGGCGGGCACCATCCAGGCCAGGCGCTTGAGGATGAATTTCAGCATGGTCCCGCCAGAAAGGTTCAGGGCGCCTTGCCCTGCCCCACGAAGGGGGCAGGGCCGCGCCGGGGCTACGACGAGAAGAAGAACTGCTGCGGCAGGGCCGGGCCCGGATTGGGCCAGGACCAGGAACTGGGATAGCGCGGCGGCACGTTCTGCAGGTTGTTCCGCACCACGCCGAAGGAGTTGCAGTAGAGGCAGATGCCGATCGGCTCGAAGGCCTCGGCGGCGATGTCGAAGACCTGCTTCATGATCTCGCCGCGCTTGGCCAGGTCCGCCGTGCCGCGCGCCTGGTCGAAGAGCTGCATCCGCTTCTTCTGGTGCTCGGGCGGCTCCTGCCCTTCCTTGCCGCCGGACACGTACCACTGCGCCCAGGGCAGGCCGTAGCGCGTGCCCTGCGGATGCTGCGCGAAATAGTCGCGTGGGTCGATCATGGGGTCCAGCCCGCCCGGCCCTGCCCAGGTGGCCGCGTCGTGGTCGTTGTTGTCGCCGCGCGTGTAGTAGAGGGCGCGCTCGATGGTGTTGACCTTGATGTCCACGCCGATCGCGGCCCAGTGGCGCTTTACCAGCTCCAGCGCATCCACCTGGTCCGGCGCCAGGGTCGGGATGACATCGACGGCGAAGAAGACCTTCTGCCCGTCGGGTCGCAGGCGGAAGCCCTGCCCGTCCTTCTTGTTGTAGCCGAGCTCGTCCAGCATGGCATTGGCCCTGGCCGGGTCGTACTGGGTAAACTGGCGGCCCAGCGTCTCGTGATACCAGGGATGCCCCGGGCGCGGTCCCATCTGCCAGGGCTCGGACTGGCCGAGATAGACCAGCTCGATGATCTCCGCCCGGTTGATGCCGTGGGACAGCGCTTGGCGGAAGCCCTTGTTGCCGAACATGGCCCGCATCTGCGGGTCCTTGTGCGTCAGGTTCAGGTAGATCTGCATCTGTTGCGAGGAGGCGCCGATCAGCTCCACCAGGTGGTAGCCACCCTTCTGCATGTTGCGCGACAGGGTCGGCTTGTTCTGCAGGCTGTCGATATGCCGGTCCTGGATGTCGAGCTTGCCGGAAACGGCGTCGATCATCAGGGATTCGACATCCTGCGAGATGCCGAGATTCAGGCGGTCGATATAGGGAAGCTGGTTGCCCGCCGTGTCGACCTGCCAGAAGTACGGGTTGCGCTCCAGCACCACGCGCGTCGCGCCACCGGCATAGGGCTCGCGGATCATCCAGGGATCGAGCACCGGCTTCTCGGGATTGCCCCAGCGCGAGGGGATCTCGACGTCGCCGCACTTCGCGCGGAACAGCGCGGCCCAGTCGGACATGCCGGCCGCCTTCGCGGCCTCCGCGACGCCCGTGCCGTACTTGGGGTGGAACTGGCTGCAGTAGTGCTTCGGGAACAGCGTCGGGTACTGGCCGAGCGGCGTGGCCAGCGCCTCCATGAACATGGCGTAGGGCGCAGCGAAGCGGAAGCGTACCGTGTTGTCGTCCACCTTCTCCGCCGTGCCGGGCTTGTTGGCGATGACGATGGCCGAGGGCGGCGAGCGGTACAGCTCGGTGTTCTTGGCGCAGTCCTCGATGGCGAAGACGACGTCATCCGCGGTGAAGGGATGCCCGTCCGACCAGCGCATGCCGGGGCGCAGGTGGAAGGTGAATTCCGTCGCGTCGGCGTTGATCTCCCAGCGTTCGGCGACGCTCGGCAGCACCTCGGTATAGGCGAGGTTCCAGCGCACCAGCCCCTGGTTGCCGACGATCTTCAGGATGCCGTTGTGGTCGGAGGAGCCGCGCAGCCCGCGCCGCAACGTGCCGCCATAGCGGCCGGCCTTCTCGACCTGCACCACCAGCGGGCTTTTCGGCAGGCGCTCGGCCAGCGGCGGCAGTTTCCTGTCCGCCGCCAGCCTGGCCAGGTCCGGCGCTTCCTTTGCGGCTGCTCCCTGGGCGGAGGCGGCGCCCGGCAGGGCCATGGCCACCGTGGCGCCGACGGCGCCCTGCAACAGGCGGCGGCGTTCCAGGCGACAGGATCCAGGCACCGCCCGGGGGCGGCTTTCCTTGTTCTCGGACATCTCTTCCTCCAGGCCGCCGGGCTGTTCCCCGGTCGGTTCGCGCTTCGCGCTCTTGTTTCCGCACTTTGGCGGTCTTTACTTGCGGACCTTTGGAGACCGGGGCCGTTCCGGTTCAATCGGAATTCATGAAAGGGTAATAATCACCATCGATCAAAGTCAATCAACTTCGCGATCCAGGCGGCCCATCGCCTGCAGAAGTCCGGTGATGTAGCCATAGCAGAAGGCGAAGGCCGTATCCCGGGGATCGCGTCCGCTGATGGTCGGCACGTGATCGGGCATGATCATGTGCTCATAGCCGGTCTCGCCATAGGTCCTCAGCGACTCCCACATGTCCATGTCGCCATCCTCCGGGAAGGTCTCCATGAAGGAGAGCCTGCCGCCGTGGATGTTGCGGAAATGCACGTTGAAGATCTTCTTCCGTTCGCCGAACCAGCGGATGACGTCGCCGACCTCGCGCCGCGGGTCGTCCAGCATCTCGCCGACCGTGCCCTGGCAGAAGTTGAGGCCATGGTAAGGGCTCTCGCGCATCTGCACGAAGCGCTTCAGCCCTTCCACCGTGCCCAGCACGCGTGTCACGCCGCGATAGCCCGGCGGCGTGTAGGGATCGTGCGGATGGCAGGCGAGGCGGACGCGGCTGCTTTCCGCCACCGGCACGACGCGTTCAAGGAAATAGTCGACGCGCGCCCAGTTCTCGTCCTCCGGCAGGATGCCCGCCAGGGTGGGCGGCGCGTCATGGTCGGCCTTCTCCCAGCGGAAGGCCTCGCTCATCGCGCCGCCCCGGCTGGGTTCCATCGCGGTGCGCGGGATGCCGATGATGTTGAGGTTGTACTTCGCGGCGGGGATGCCGGCCTCGGCCAGCCGTTCGATCAGACGGCAGATGCCGTCGATCTGCCGGTCACGGTCCGGCCCGGCGGACAGGATGTCAGGGCTGTGCTGCTGCTCGATCGGGCGCGAGGAGAGCGGCAGCTGCACCATGTCGAGCGACAGGCCGAAGCCTCCGAGCCTGTCGCGGAAGCGCAGCAGCGTGTCGAGCGTCCAGTCATGCGGGTTGCCGGGCGGATCGGCGCAGACGTGGCGGATGCCGAGTTGCGCCATCACCCGGTAGTCTTCGTCGTCGCGGGCGGGGACCTGGGTGCCAAGATGCACGGTCAGGCCCTGCCCCGTTCGAGGAGCATGGCGGCGCCCGCAGCCGCATTCGTCACCCGAGGACATGACATTCGCGCCAAGGCCCGCTCTCCCTGCCCAGACATCCGCGAGGGGTGCCATGGCTCTTATATTTGTCATATGAATAGAGTGGAAATGGCCGGCTCCACAAGCGGATTTCCAGGCTCCGTATGGGGTTTACGGATGCCGGTGCCTCCGGGTGCCGGTCACCGTCCCGATCGCTCGCCTGAGCGAGCGGAATGGTATGATCAATCCTGCCAGCTTCCGGACCTTGCCCGCCGCCTCAGGGGAAGGCGGTGGAGCCGTCGGGGCGGCGCGGCACCTTGCGCTCCCAGTGGATGTAGCCGTCCTGGCGCAGGTACTCCTCGTCGATCTCCACACCCCAGCCTGGCCGGTCCGGACGGAGTTCGAGATAACCGTCCCGTGGCAGGTAGGGATCGCGCACATAGCAGCCCGCCCCCTCCCCCATCGGCGGCAAGCGGTATTCCAGGATGCGGAAGTTCGGCTGCGACGCGCAGAAATGCAGGTTCACCGCCGTGGCGAGCGGCCCCATCGGGTTGTGCGGCGCGATGGTGACGTAGTGCGCTTCCGCGATGGCGGCGATCCTGCGCATCTCCAGCAAGCCACCCACGGCGCAGACATCCGGCTGGACGATGTCGCAGCCCTGTACCTGGAGAAGGCGCAGGAACTCGAAGCGGCTATAGAGGGATTCCCCCGTCGCCAGGGTGCAATCCAGGCCGCGCCGCAACGCGCCCCAGGCCTCGAAGTTCTCCGGCCGGATCGGCTCCTCGAAGAAGAGCGGGTCATAGGGTGCCAGCGCATTGCCCAGCTGCATCGCCTGGCGCGGCTCGAAGATCTTGCCGTGTGCGTCGAAGGCGATCTCGAAGCCGGATGGCAGCGTTTCCCGCAGTTGCCGGAAGTATTCCGCACTGCTCCGGACCACCTCGCCCCAGCGATGCGCGTGCAGGTCGATGCGGTAGGGGCTGAGCTTGAAGGCGGTGAAGCCCCAGGCCGCGTGCAGCGCCTCCATCTCCGCCCGCGCCTGCGGCGGGTCAGGCGCAGTATAGACGCCCGCATAGACCCGCACGCGGTCGCGCGCATGGCCGCCCAGCAGCATGTACACGGGCACGTCCAGCGCCTTGGCTGAGATGTCCCACAGGCAGTGGTCGATGGCCGAGATGGCGGCGAGGCCCAGCGCGCCCGGCGGGAAGCGGGATTGCTGCATCAGGAACTGGATCAGGTATTCGATGCGCCGTGGGTCCTGCCCCGCCAGGAAGGTGGCGAGGTAGTCCAGCAGCGGCGGAAGGGCCCTGTCCGGGCCGTGGTTGTAGCATTCGCCCCAGCCGGTGATCCCCGCATCCGTGTCGATGGCCAGCAGCACGCGCGGGCGGTCCCTGTCGCGTGTCATGAAGGCGCGCAGCCGTTCGATCCGCACCCGTTCCCTCCCCTTGCCCGGCCGGCCTTCCCGCGCGGCGGAGTATCCCGCCCCGCGGCGTCCGGCTTCTTCCGGGGGAGGAAACAATGGCGCGTGGCAGACCGCAATGGGCCTGGAGGCCAGGTCCGCCGGGGCGCCGCCGCGGCCCGGGACCGCTCCGCTGGCTTCCCGCTGCTCCGGGCGCCTGAAGCCGGAAGGGGGAGGGCCCATGATCCTGCCGTATGAAATTCAGGTGCGGGCCAGAACTAACGAATCATATTCGGTCGTGAAAATGATACCCCTTCGATCGTACCGCCAAAGCCGGAACCAGCCACCTCATGTCGCTCGCCGCCCGCCTCGATATGCCGTCCGCCGCGCCGATCCCCTTCGATGCCTTCGCCGCCTCGGTCCAGGCACAGGGCCCGCTCCGCGCCGCCATCACCCGGCATGAGCGCGCGGCGGAGCCCGGCTGCATCGCCCGCCTCCTGCCGGACGCCACGCTTCCCGCCCCGCTCGCCGCACGGGCGGCCGCCACCGCCACGCGGCTGGTGGAGGCGCTGCGCCGCAAGGGCACGCGCGGTGCGGTCGAAGGGCTGGTGCAGGAGTTCTCGCTGTCGTCGCAGGAAGGCGTGGCGTTGATGTGCCTGGCGGAAGCGCTGCTGCGCATTCCCGACACCGCCACGCGGGACGCGCTGATCCGCGACAAGATCGGCGGCGGGGACTGGCGCTCGCATCTGGGGCACTCGCCCTCGCTTTTCGTGAACGCCGCCACCTGGGGGCTGGTGGTCACCGGCCGCCTCGCCACCACCAGCAGCGAGACGGGGCTGTCGCACGCGCTGACACGGCTGATCGCACGGGGCGGGGAGCCGGTGATCCGCAAGGGCGTCGATCTGGCGATGCGGATGATGGGCGAGCAGTTCGTCACCGGCCAGACCATCGCCGAGGCCCTGGTGCGGGCCCGGAAGATGGAGGCGAAGGGCTTCCGCTATTCCTACGACATGCTGGGCGAGGCCGCGACCACCGCCGCCGATGCGGAGCGCTACCACCGCGACTACGAGACGGCGATCCATGCGATCGGGCAGGCGGCGGCGGGGCGCGGGATCTATGAGGGGCCGGGCATCTCCATCAAGCTCTCGGCGCTGCATCCGCGCTATGCGCGGGCGCAGCGCGACAGGGTGATGGCGGAGCTGCTGCCGCGCGTGGCCCTGCTGGCCGGGCTGGCGAAGCGCTACGACATCGGGCTGAACATCGATGCCGAGGAGGCCGA
The DNA here is from genome assembly GCF_002754815.1 of Roseomonas sp. FDAARGOS_362. Lineage (GTDB taxonomy): Bacteria > Pseudomonadota > Alphaproteobacteria > Acetobacterales > Acetobacteraceae > Roseomonas > Roseomonas mucosa. Next base: position 2,101,687 of record NZ_CP024588.1, read on the forward strand.
CCGGCTCGACCTCTCGCTGGACATCCTGGAGGCCCTCTGCCTCGACCCCGCGCTGGCCGGATGGGACGGCCTCGGCTTCGTGGTGCAGGCCTACCAGAAGCGCGCGCCCTTCGTGCTGGACTTCGTGATCGACCTCGCGCGGCGTTCCGGCCACCGGCTGATGGTCCGGCTGGTGAAGGGCGCCTACTGGGACAGCGAGATCAAGCGCGCGCAGATCGACGGGCTGGAGGACTTCCCCGTCTTCACGCGCAAGCGGCACACGGATGTCTCCTACCTCGCCTGCGCGCGGAAGCTGCTGGAGGCGCGCGACGCCGTCTTCCCGCAATTCGCCACGCACAATGCCCAGACCCTGGCCAGCATCCACGCCCTGGCCGGCGAGGGTTTCCGCATCGGCGACCATGAGTTCCAGTGCCTGCACGGCATGGGGGAGCCGCTCTACGAGGAGGTGGTCGGGCCGGGAAAGCTGGACCGCCCCTGCCGCATCTACGCGCCGGTCGGCACGCATGAGACGCTGCTCGCCTATCTCGTGCGCCGCCTGCTGGAGAACGGCGCCAATTCCTCCTTCGTGAACCGCATCCAGGATCCCGCCGTGACGGTGGAGGCGCTGGCCGCCGATCCCGCCGCGCAGGTGGCGGCGGAACAGCCGCCGGGCGCGCCCAACCCGCATATCGCGCTTCCGTGTGGCCTCTTCGGCGCGGAACGGGCGAACTCCCTCGGACTGAACCTGAGCAACGAGGCCGAGCTGGCCCGGCTGGCCACGGCGCTGCGGGACAGCGCGGCGCAGGACTGGCGCGCCGCGCCGCTCCTGGCCGGCATGAAAGGCCAGGGCCTGCCACGCCCGGTGCTGAATCCGGCCAACCACCGCGACCGGGTCGGCATGGTGGTGGAAGCCTCGGCGGAGGCGGTCGGGAGCGCGTTGCACATCGCCGCGGAGGCCGCCGCGGCCTGGGCCGCGGAGCCCCCCGAGGCGCGCGCCGCCTGCCTGTCCCGCGCCGCCGATCTGCTGGAGCAGCGGATGCCGCTCCTGCTCGGCCTGCTGGTCCGGGAGGCCGGGAAGTCCTTCGCCAATGCCGTGGCGGAGGTGCGGGAGGCGGTGGACTTCCTGCGCTACTACGGCGCGCAGGTGCGGCGGGACTTCCGCAACGGCACGCATCGTCCGCTCGGGCCGGTGCTCTGCATCAGCCCCTGGAACTTCCCGCTCGCCATCTTCACCGGGCAGGTCGCGGCGGCGCTCGCCGCGGGCAATCCGGTGATCGCCAAGCCGGCGGAGGAAACGCCGCTGATCGCCGCGCAATCCGTGGCCATCCTGCACGAGGCCGGAGTTCCCGCCGGGGTGCTGCAACTCCTGCCCGGCGACGGCCAGGTGGGCGCGGCGCTGGTCGCGGATGCGCGTATCCACGGCGTGATGTTCACCGGCTCCACCGAGGTGGCGAGGCGCATCCAGGCGGAGCTGGCGAAGCGCCTGAACCCCGGCGGCGCGCCGGTGCCGCTGATCGCCGAGACCGGCGGGCAGAACGCGCTGGTGGTGGATTCCTCTGCCCTGGCCGAGCAGGTGGTGGGCGATGTGCTGGTCTCCGCCTTCGACAGCGCGGGGCAGCGCTGCTCCGCGCTGCGCGTGCTCTGCCTGCAGGAGGATGTGGCGGACCGCGTCCTCGCCATGCTGCGCGGTGCCCTGGCGGAGCTCTCGACCGGCAATCCGGAGCGGCTTTCCACCGATATCGGGCCGGTGATCACCGGCGAGGCCCGGGACGGAATCCTGGCGCATATCGAGGCGATGCGAGCGGCCGGGTATCCGGTGCACCAGTCCGCGCTGCCGGAGGAATGCCGCCATGGCACCTTCGTGCCGCCGACCATCATCGAGATCGACAGCCTGGAGGCGCTGACGCGGGAGGTCTTCGGCCCCGTGCTGCATGTGCTGCGCTTCCGCCGCGACGGGATCGAGGCGCTGATGCGGGCGGTGAACGCCACCGGCTATGGCCTGACCTTCGGCGTGCATTCGCGCATCGACGAAACCATCCAGCACGTCACCGCCCTGGCCCGGGCGGGCAACGTCTATGTCAACCGCAACCTGGTCGGCGCCGTGGTCGGCGTACAGCCCTTCGGCGGGCACGGGCTGTCCGGCACGGGCCCCAAGGCGGGCGGGCCGCTCTACCTCCGCCGCCTGCTGGCCGCGCGCCCCGCATCGACAGGCCTGCCGGCGGGCACCGCGCCCGCCCCCTCCGCGCCCCCTCCGCGCCTGGGCGGCCTGGCTGGCCGGGCGCGGCGAGGCCGGCGCGGCGGCGGAAGCCGAGGCCCTCGCCGCCATCACGCCCGCCGGCCTTGCGCTTGAGCTCCCCGGCCCGGTGGGCGAGCGCAACGCCTATGCCACCGAACCGCGCGGCAGCGTGCTGTGCCACGCCGCCGATGCCGCAACGCTCCACCGCGCCGTCTCGGCGGCGCTGGCCGCCGGCAACCGCGCCCTGATCGCCGCCGGTGGCACGCGGCTGGGGGCGCCCCTGCCGCCCGCCCTGGCCGCCTGGGTGCGTGAGGCCGGCCCCGCCGCCCTGCCGGAGGTGCAGGCCGTGCTGTTCGGTGGCACGGAGGAGGCGCTGAAGGCCCTGGCGCAGCAACTCGCCTCGCTCGACGGCCCCATCGTCCCGGTCCATGTCGCCGATGCGCAAACCGGCTTTCCGGCGGAGTTCCTGCTGCTGGAACGTTCGGTGAGCACCAACACCGCCGCGGCGGGCGGCAACGCGAAGCTGATGATGCTCGGCTGAACGGCATCCCGGGCTTTCGCTGGTTCTGGTGGATGCCGTCAGGCTGCCGGTTGATCCCCGGAAGCAGGTGGAGACGCGGGGCGCCCGGAAAGAGGAAAGACACGCTGTCCGCGCTGGCGGCACCGGCAGTCCGCCGGAGAGCATGGCTCTCCGGTGCGATCCGGTCATAGGGAGAGCAAACTCATCGGGTCCAGGGCGCGCAGCGTCCTGGCGGAGTGGGGGTTTGGGGGCGAGGCAGCGCCTTGCCCCCAAGGCGGAGCGCGCAGGATTCGGCCCCCCGGCCCGTATCAGCCGCGCTCCAGGCGTGCCATGGCGCGGATGCGGTCCGCCATGCGGCAGGCCAGGGCCTGGATGGTCAGAGAGGGGTTCACACCGCCGCTGGTGGGGAAAAGCGAGCTGTCGCAGATCCACAGGTTGCGGATGTCCCAGCACCGGCCGTCGGCATCGGTCACGCTGCGCTCCGGGTCCGTTCCCATGCGGCAGGTGCCCATGAGATGGGCCGTGTCGCCCGGCTCGGTGAAGATGTCGCGGCCCCCGGCGGCCTCCAGGTGACGCCGCATGAAATCCGCCGCGTGCCGGTGCAGCCGCCGGTCCTCCTCGCCGAAGGAATGCGTCACGCGCGCCACCGGCAGGCCGAAGCGGTCCTTCTCCTCCGCCAGGGTGACGCGGTTGCGCGGTTGCGGCAGGCTTTCGCCCACGATCTTCAGCCCGGCCTGGTGGTTGTAGTCGGTCATGCGCAGGCGCAGTTCCTCGCCCCAGAGGCCCAGGCTGCTGGTCACCGTGTTGACCCAGGAGACCGGCAACGGCCCCTGGCTCATGTAGGAATAGCCGCCCGGGAAGTCCTTGCCTTCGTCGGTGTAGTTCCAATGCTCCGTGACGGAGAGGGAGGGCGGCCCCTTGTACCAGCGGATCTCGTCCTCCATCCGCCCGAAGACGCCGAGATTGCCGTGCACCATCAGGTTGCGCCCGACGAGGCCGGAGCGGTTGGCCAGGCCGTCGGGAAAGCGGGCATTGGCCGAGTTCAGCAGCAGGCGCGGCGTCTCGATGGCATAACCCGCCACCACGACGTTGCGCGCCTTCTGGAAGCGCCAGGCCCCGTCCCGGTGGTAGTGCAGGCCGGTGGCGCGGTCGTCCGGCCCCACCTCGATCCGCCCCGCCATGGCAAGGTCGCGGATCTCCGCCCCCGCCGCCAGCGCGCGGGGCAGCCAGGTGACCAGCACGCTCTGCTTGGCATTGGTGGAGCAGCCGGACACGCAGAAGCCGCGATAGACGCAGGGATGCGCCAGCCCGCGCGGTGCCGAGACGGTGGCGAGCGGCGTCGGCGCCCAGGCGATGCCCAGCTTCTCCGCCCCGCGCGCCAGCACATTGGCGGCGGCGTTCATCGGATGGGCGCGATAGGGCGAGCGGCGGCGGTGCGGCCCCCAGGGATAGCGCACCGGGCCGGAGATCTTCAGCGAATCCTCGACCTCGTCGTAGTAGCGCCACATCTCGCGCCAATCGACCGGCCAGTCCTCGCCATAGCCGAGCTTCGAGCGGGCCTTGAACCATTCGGGGCGGAAGCGCAGCGACACCATGGCGAAGTGCACCGTGCTGCCGCCCACCGCCTGTCCGCTGTTGTTGGCGCCGAGCTCCAGCGGGTCGTCGCCGTCGCAGATCCGCTCGTCAAGCCAGTAGAGCTTGCCCTGGGAACGTTCATCCGAGGCGAATTCCTCCAGCGGGCGCCAGTAGGGGCCGACATCGAAGGCGACCACGGAAAATCCGGCCTCGGCCAGCCGGCAGGCCAGCGTGCCGCCGCCCGCCCCGGTGCCGACGATGGCGAAGTCCACCGTGTCGCTGTCGGCGTATTGCCGCATCGGCACCCAGGCGCCGGGGCGCATCACATCCGGCGCACGGTGGTCGCGGGCGCGGGTCTCGGTGGCGGCGTCAGCGGTCATGGCGATGCTCCACCGCTTCCCAGGGGTCGCGGCGGTTCTCGTCCATGCGGACATAGCCGCGCGGCGAGGCCGGGCCGCCGAAGCCGATCTCGCTCCAGGCGGTGGGATGGGCGTAGTAGGCGCTGCCGATATCGTGCAGCACGCGGCTCCTGAAGAAGCTCTTCGGCGGCAGCCCCTCCCATTCCGGCGCCCCGGCCTCGCCGCGCTGCACCGCGCCCAGCAGTGCGTCCTGGCGCCCCGGCGGCAGGTCCGGGAAGGACGCGCCATAGACGAGCCGTGCCTCCGCATCCAGGGCGCGCAGCCCCTGCCGCCAGCAGTCGCCGATCGGCGGCATGCCCTCGATGCGGTAGCCGTCGCCATGTCCGGACCGCATCTGCGCGTCGATCATTTCCGGCAGCGGGACGGGCCGGTCGCGCAGCGAAGGCTGCGGCAGGATGCGGGCGCAGAGCGCGACCAGGACCTGCCACTCCACGGCATCGAAGAAGCCGGGCGCGGGCGGGGACAGGCGTTCCTCCACCACCGTGCGCGTCTGCGCGTTCCAGGACGGGGTGCCGCGCTTCGCCAGCACGTCATAGCCGGGATAGGCATAGCGCTGCCGGGGCTCAGCCACGATCCGGCCCTCCCATCAGCGCCAGCGCGGCCAGGGCAGCCAGGCCGAGGCCGGTGAAGGAAGGCGGCGCCGGGATCGGCGGCCCGTCCAACAGGTTCTGGCTCCAGTTGCGCCAGCCGCCCATGTGGCGCGACACGCCGCGGATATGGAAGCCCGCCCCGGCCAGGCCCAGCATCACCGCCAGCCAGGAGGCGCCCCGCGCCCGCTGGCGGGCGTGCGGTGCGTCCGGCCTTGCCGCCGCCCGGCCCAGCAGCCCCGCCACGGCGGGCGGCAGCAGCACCGGCAGGTACATGGCGCGGTTCTGGAAGTTCCCCCGGAAATGCAGCAGCGCCGCCTCCGCCGTGGTGCCGAGCAGCCCGGCGGCCACCAGCGCGGCGATGCCCTGGCCCAGTTCGCGGTCGCCGAGCGGTTCCCGCCGTTCCAGGCCGAGGCTTTCCAGCCGGTCCAGCGGCTGTTCCCGCACCTGTTCCGCCGCCAGCCCCACCGCGCCGGACAGCAGCATGGCGGCCGGGGCGCCCAGCGGCGCGCCGTAGAACAGGTTCTCGAAGCTCAGTCGGCCAGGGCGCTTGAGGACATTGTAGACATGGAAGCCTGTCCCGATCAGGCCGGTCAGCGCCGCCAGCCCATGCACCGCGTTGCGCAGCCGGTGCGGCAGGGGCCTCTGGTCCGCCAGCCCGTGCAGGGCGGACAGGAGCGAGACGCTGGCGGTCAGCAGCGGCGTGACCATGGCCTTGTTCCGGAAGGAGCCGCGGTAGTGCTCGATACCGCTGTCGCCCAGCACGGCCAAGGCCAGGACGGCGGCCCCGCCATGCAGGTGCCGGGCGGCGTGCAAGCGCCTTTCGTGCATGGCAGGCGGGCGAGGCGGCCACAGGCGGGCAAGGGCACCGCCCCCTGGCGGCATCCGGGGGAAACCGTGGCCCGCGCGGGTTTTCAACCGGATCATGCGCGTTCCTTCCTGGAGGGCTCGGCGGTCAGGAGACGAGATAGCGGGCGGCATCGGCCCGCCGGAAGGCGAGCCCCATCCCCGGCCGCGACAGGTCGGGCGCGATGGCGCCGTCCAGCGGCACGGGTACGCCATCGAAGAGCATCGCCTCGATCCGCACATGGTCGTGGAACCATTCGAGATGGCGCAGGCGCGGGGCGGCGCAGGCGGCGTGCAGGTGCAGGGCCGGCGCGCAATGCCCCGAGAGATCGGTGTGGAACCCCTCGCAGAGCGCGGCGGCACGCAGGAAGCCGGTGATGCCGAGGCAGCGGCTGGCATCGGCCTGCATCACGTCCACGGCGCCCGCCACCAGCATCCGGCGCACATAGGCGGGATCGTAGGCATATTCCCCGGCCGCGATCTCCTGGCCCGGCGGCCCGCCCTGCCGCACCAGGCGCAGCCCGTCCAGATCGTCGCTGGACACCGGTTCCTCGAACCAGGCGACGCCTGCCTCCATGGCGCAGCGATGCGCGACCGCCAGGGCCTGCTTCGCGGTGAAGGCGCCATTGGCATCCACGAAGAGGCCGGCCTTGCCGGTCGCCTCGCGCGCCACGGCGACGCGGTGCGGGTCCTGCTCCGGATGGGTGCCGATCTTCATCTTCACCCAGCGGCAGCCATCCCGCTCCACCCAGCCGGCGAGCTGGTCGCGCAGCACCTCGTCGGGATAGGTGGTGAAGCCGCCGCTGCCATAGACCGGCACCTCCCGCCGCGCGGCGCCCAGCAACGTCACCAGCGGCAGGCCCAGCAGCTTCGCCTTGGCGTCCCAGAGCGCGGCATCAAGGGCGGAGATGGCGCAGGCCGCCACCCCCTCCCGCCCGATGTTGCGCACCGCCCGGACCATTGCCTCCCAGGCGGCGGGCAGGTCCATGGCGTCCCGGCCCCGCAACGCCTCCGCCAGAACGCCCCGCACCAGCCCTGCGGCGGCGGCGTCCGCATAGGTATAGCCCAGCCCCCGCTCGCCCCCGGCCTCCACCTCCGCCAGGACCAGGGTGGTGCGGTCCCAGGCGATGGTGCCGTCCGCCTCGGGCCGGTCCGTCGGGATGGTGTAGGCGGAGGCCGACACCGCCCCGACCGGGGCCTGCCCGCGCAGCCGGCTCACGACCGGTGCGGCAGGACCGAGCTGGCGACCTGTCGGAAGGTGTCCTTGATCACGCTGCCCAGTTCCGGCTCGCCCGCCATCGAGCGGGTGAAGGCCAGCGCCTGCTTCATCGTGATGTGCGGCGGCAGCGGCGGCACGTTGCCGTCGGCCCGGAATTCCACCACCACCGGGCGGTCGGAGGCAAAGGCTTCCTCCCAGGCCGCGCCGATCTTCTCCGGGTCGTGCACCTCGATGCCCTTGAGCCCGATCATCTCGGCGAAGCGGGCATAGGCGACGTCGGGGATGTCCTGCGACGCCAGGTACTTCGGATCGCCCTCCATCACCCGCTGCTCCCAGGTCACCTGGTTCAGGTCGCGGTTGTTCAGGACCATGGCGACGAACTGCGGCGATTCCCACTCCTTCCAGTACTTGGCGACGGTGATCAGCTCGGCCATGCCGTTCATCTGGAAGGCGCCGTCGCCGCAGATGGCCAGGACCGGGCGGCGCGGATGGGCGAACTTGGCGCCGATGGCATAGGGCATGCCCGAGCCCATCGTGGCGAGGCCGCCGGACAGCGAGGCCATCATGCCCCGCCGCATCTTCACGTCGCGCGCGTACCAGTTGGTATGGGAGCCGGAATCGCCGGTGATGATCACCCCGTCCGGCAGGCGCGGCGACAGCTCCCAGAAGATGCGTTGCGGGTTGATCGGATCGGCCGGCTGCATCGCCCGGTCCTTCAGCGTGTCCCACCAGCTGGCGAGATCCTTGGCGATCGTGTCGCGCCAGGAGGTATCGGTCTTCTGCTCCAGCATCGGCAGCAGCGCACGCAGCGTCGCCGCCGCGTCGCCTTCCAGGTTCACCTCCATCGGGTAGCGGATGGAGAGGTTCCGCGCCTGCATGTCGATCTGCACGCCGCGCGCCGCGCCTTCCTTCGGCAGGAACTCCGAATAGGGGAAGGAGGAGCCCACCATCAGCAGCGTGTCGCAGCCCTGCATCAGGTTCCAGCTCGGCTTCGTGCCCAGCAGGCCGATGGAGCCGGTGACCCAGGGCAGGTCGTCCGGCAGGGCCGCCTTGCCCAGCAGCGCCTTGGCCGCCCCGGCCTGGAGCTTGTCGGCCACGGCGATCACCTCGTCGGTGGCCTCCAGCGCGCCGGCACCGATCAGCATGGCCACCTTACTGCCACTGTTCAGCACCTCCGCCGCCCGTTCCAGCGTCGCCGCGCCGGGAACGACGCGCGGGGCGGAATAGCCGCTGCCGGAGGGCACGATCCCGTGCGCGCGCGGCAGGTCCTCGACCGCCGGCAGGTCCTGCAGGTCATTGGGGAAGATCAGCGCCGTGACCGCGCGCTCGCCCATCGCGATGCGCATGGCGCGGTCAACCAGGTGGCGGACCTGTTCCGGCACCATCGCCGTCTGCACGAAGGCACGCGCCACATCCTTGTACAGGGACTGGAGATCGATCTCCTGCTGGAAATGCCCGCCCAGGGCCGCGCGCGCCTGCTGCCCGACCAGGGCCAGCACGGGCTGATGGTCGGCGCGCGCGTCATACAGCCCGTTCAGCAGGTGCACCGCACCAGGACCCGAGGTGGCGATGCAGACGCCGACCTCGCCGGTGAACTTGGCATGGGCACCGGCCATGAAGGCCGCCATCTCCTCATGCCGCGCCTGGACGAAGTCGATCTTCCGATCCGGAACCTTGTTGTGCCGTGCGAGGCCGCCGATCAGCCCGTTGATGCCGTCGCCGGGGTAGCCGAAAACCCGGCGCACCCCCCATTCGCGCAGCCGTTCCCAGACCTGGTCGCCCACTGTCTTCGCCATGACGCCGCTTTCCTCTTCATGAACTTCTGGAAAGTTCTGCGGCGAAACAGGAGGAGCACGCCGCGAATTACGGCGTTTGAACGTGTCGGCGCGGGATCTGTTGCCTGCGGGCGCCCGTGGATGCCGTGTCGCAACGTTTCACGGCGGCCCTCGGCCGGTCAGACGATCCCGCCCCCGCCGCCCTGCCGGATAGGCCGACGCGCCGCGCGGTCCTGGCGGTAGCCGCTGGCGCGATAGGCCGAGATGGGATCGATCGCCGCCCCCCTGCGCTGCCGCACCATGGCCAGGATCGGCGAGACATCCGTCTGGAAGGCCTGCTTCAGCAGGCGATGCGCCATCAGCGCGTCGTTCGCCTCCTGATGCGCGGCCAGCGCGGCGCGGTCCACCAGCAGCGCCTGGGCATAGGCGCGCTGGATCTCCATGGCCGATCCGATCAGGCTCTCGATCGGGTCGGTGACGTTGTGCGACTGGTCGATCATGTAGGCGGGCGGCCGGTCGAAGGCCCCCGCCGCCCCGGCATCCACCAACTCGTTGAAGACCAGGAACAGGCGGAAGGGATCGATCGAGCCGCTGTCCAGGTCGTCGTCGCCATACTTGGAATCATTGAAGTGGAAGCCGGCAAGGCGCTTCGCGTGCACCAGCCGCGCCACGACCATCTCGATGTTCACGTTCGGCGCGTGGTGGCCGAGATCGACGAGGCAGCGCGCCTGCGGCCCGATCTCCTGCGCCGCCAGCAGCGAGGAGCCCCAGTCCTGGATCACCGTGGCATAGAAGGCGGGCTCGTAGAGCTTGTGCTCCAGGAAGAGCGACCAGTCCGGCGGCAGCGCGGCGGCGATCTGCCGCACGCTGCCGATATAGCGCTCGTAGGCCCCGCGCAGGTTCGACTGGCCGGGGAAGTTGGCGCCGTCGCCGATCCAGATCGTCAGCGCCTTGCTGCCCAGCGCCTCGCCCGCGCGGATGCAGGCGATGTTGTGCGCCACCGCCTGGGCCCGCACCGCCGGGTCGGTGTGCGACAGGCTGCCGAACTTATAGGAGAGAGGGTGATCGGGATGACCCGGATGGTCCTGGAAGGTGTTCGAGTTCACCGCGTCGAAGCACAGGCCCAGCGTCTCCGCCTCCGCGCGCAGCGCGGCATGGTCCGCCACCTCGTCCCAGGGGAAGTGCAGCGAGACGCCGGGCGTGGCCCCGGTCAGCGCCTGCACCACGGCGCAATCCTCCAGCCGGTCGCGCAGGCTGGCCGGCTCTCCGCCGCCGGGAAAGCGCGCGAAGCGCGTGCCGCCCGTGCCCGTGCCCCAGGAGGGCAGCGCCACCGCGAAGCCTGCCAGCCGCTCCGCCACCGCCTCCACATCGATGCCGCGCGCCGCCAGCTTGCCGCCCAGCCAGTCATAGTCGCGCGCCGTCCCGGCCTCCAGCCCGCGGTTGCTTTCCGCGCGGAACACCTCGTCCACCGGGCGGATTCTCGCGATCCGGTTCATTCCCTCGCCCCCCCTTCCGCGTCTTCCGGCCTAGCGCGTGAAGGCAGGCGCGTGGCCCGCATCCACGTTCAGGATGTTGCCGGTGGATTTCCCGGATCGCGCCTCCGCGGCGAAGAAGGCGATGGCCTCGGCGATGTCCTCGGGATGAACGCCGCGCTTGAGCAGCGAGCGCTCGATATAGACCTTCTCCAGATCCTCCCGCGTCGTCCGGTTGGAGGCGGCGCGCTGGTCGCCCCATTCCCCCTGCCAGATGCGCGAGCCGCGCAGCACCGCATCCGGGTTCACCACATTGGCGCGGATGCCGTGCGGCGCGCCTTCCAGCGCGAGGCAGCGGGCGAGGTGCAGTTCCGAGGCCTTGGCGACGCAATAGGCGGAGGCGCCCGGCGAGGCCACCATGGCGTTCTTGGAGGCCACCAGCACGATGGAGCCGCCCGTGCCCTGCACCCGCATCAGCCGGAAGGCCTCCCGCGTCACCAGGAAATAGCCGGTGGCGAGGATCGAGAGGTTGCGGTCCCAGAGTTCCAGGCTCGTTTCCTCGATCGGCGCGGCGGAGGCGATGCCGGCATTGGAGACGCAGATATCGATGCCGCCGAAAGCCAGCGCGGCCTCGGCATAGAGGGCCTGGACCGCTTCCTCCCGCGTCACGTCCACCCAGGCCGAGGCCACGGCATCGGCGCCATGGCTGCGGCGCAACGCCGCCTCGGCCTCCGCCAGCGCGTCGCGGTCGATGTCGCAGAGCACGATGCAGGCGCCCTCATCCGCCAGGCGGCGCGCCGTGGCCAGGCCGATGCCGCCTGCGCCGCCGGTGATCAGCGCCACCTTGCCGGCCAGTGCCTTCGGCCTCGGCATTCGAGCGAGCTTCGCCTCCTCCAGCAGCCAGTACTCGATGTCGAAGGCTTCCTGTTCCGGCAGGCCGCGATAGGTGGAAACCGCGGAGGCGCCGCGCATCACGTTGATGGCGTTGGCGTAGAACTCGCCCGCGATGCGTGCCGTCGCCTTGTCGGCGGCGAAGGTGATCATGCCCACACCCGGCACCAGATAGACCACAGGATTCGGGTCGCGCATCGCCGGGCTGTCCGGGCGCCGGCAGCGTTCGTAATAGGCGGCGTAGGTTTCGCGATAGGCGGCGATGGCCGGCTCCAGCCGCGGCAGCAACTCCTCCAGCCCCTCGCGCGCCGGATCGAAATCCAGCACCAGCGGCGCGATCTTGGTGCGCAGGAAATGGTCGGGGCAGGAGGTGCCCAGCGGCGCCAGTTCCGCCAGGGCCTGCGAGCCCACGAATTCCAGCACCGCCGGGCTGTCGTCGAAATGCCCGATGCGGGTGGGCGTGGCGCCGCCATGGTCGCGCCCCGCGACCAGCCCACGGATCCGGGGCATCAGCGCCGCCGCCAGGGCCCGGCGTTCCTCGCGTGGCCGCGCGGCCACCTTTCCGCCGCCGAAGGCGGGGCGCCCCCGGGATTGCAGCGCCAGCCATTCGATCGCCCGGTTGATCGTGCCGATCGTGGTCTCGTAGCATTCCCGCTGCGTCCCGCCCCAGGTGAAGAGCCCGTGCGCTTCCAGGATCGCGCCCTTCGCCTTGGGGTTCTCCGCCACGAAGCGTTGCAGCCACAGGCCCAGCTCGAAACCCGGGCGGCGCCAGGGAATCCAGCCGATCGTGTCGCCGAAGATCTCCTGCGTCAGGCGCCGGCTGTCGGCCGAGGCGGCGATGGCGATGATCGCGTCCGGATGGACGTGATCGACATGCGGCCAGGGGATCAGCCCGTGCAGCGGCGTGTCGATCGAGGTGGCGCGCGGGTTCAGGCCGAAGGTCAGGTGGGGATAGAGGCCCACCATCGCATCCTCCCGCTCCGCCCCCCGGTAGAGGTCCTGCAGCCGCAGCAGGCGGTCCTGGTAGAGCGTGGCGAAGCCGTCCAGCTTCATCGTGCCGATGTCGCCGCCCGAGCCCTTCACCCAGAGCACCGTCACCGTCTCGCCCGTCAGGGGGTCGCGCATCGGGATCTTGGAGGAGGTGTTGCCGCCGCCGTAGTTGGTGACGCGCTTGTCGGAGCCAAGCAGGTTCGAGCGGTAGAGCAGCAGCTCTTCCGGCGCCAGGGTCGCGGCATGCGCGGCGTCCCAGCGGTTCTCCAGCAGGGGAGCGATGGGGGTGACGGTGTTCATGGTGCCTCCCTGGACGCGGTTGTCGGCCCGCTTCCGGATGCAGGCTTCCATATCGATCATAAACGATCAAGTCCAATCTAAACCGACCGATTCTGATCGAACGCCCTTGACGCCCTTCCGGCCGCGCCCTTAGCTGTCCGCTCGACCTCCCAGGGAAGGACCGGCGGGTGCTGGAGCGGGAACGTCAGCGGCTGATCCTCAAGACGGCGGAGGAACGCAGCGTGGTCAGCGTGACCGACCTCTGCGACCTGCTCGGCGCCTCCGAGGCCACCATCCGCCGCGACATCGTGGCCATGGCCGAGCGCGGCGAGATCCGCCGCGTGCGCGGCGGCGTGGAGGCGCTGGAGCCGCGCTACCAGCCACAGCTGGTCGGCCGCCCCTTCGCCGTCAGCCAGGAGGTGCAGGCGCCGCAGAAGCGCGCCATCGCGCGCGTGGCCGCCGGCCTGATGCGGCGCGGCGAGAGCGTCATCATCGGCGCCGGCAGCACCACCTATTGCCTGGCGGAGTTCCTGGAAGGGATGAGCCTGGACATCCTGACCAGCTCCTTCCCGCTCGCCAGCCATCTCGTCGCGCAGAGCCGCAACCGCATCACCCTGCCCGGCGGCCCCGTCTACCGCGAGCAAGGGATCGTGCTCAGCCCCTTCGAGAGCGACGTGGCACGGCATTTCCGGGGCGAGCGGATGTTCACCTCCTGCTACGGGCTGAACCGCTTCGGCCTGATGGAGAACGACCCGCTGATCGTGCAGTCGCAGATCCGGCTGATGGCCAGCGCCGAGACGGTGGTGGTGCTGGCCGACAGCCGCAAGCTGCGCCAGCAATCCTCGATGATCGTGGTGGAGCCGGGGCGGATCGGCACGCTGATCACCGACTGGGAAGCGCGTCCGGAGGAGCTGGAGCCGTTCCGGGCCCTGGGCATCGAGATCATCCAGGCGGAGCCGGGCCAGGAGGACGGGATCAGGCGGGTGGCCTAGCCGCCGGCGACCGGCGAAGGGGCAGGCCGCCGGCAGAGCGGCCGCCAGGAACAGGGAGTGGAACCATGAAGGACGGCGCGGGGGCGGCAATCCGCCCCGGAAACCCATGCGCTGGGCCATCCGCCGCGCGGGGCGGCGGCAGGATCGCCTTCCGGATGCAGCTCGACCCCGGGCAGGCGGCCGCCTACAAGGCGCGGCACGACGCGATCTGGCCGGAACTCACCGCCCTGCTGCGGGCATCCGGCATCAGCGACTACAGCATCTTCCTGCACGAACCGACGCGGAGCCTCTTCGCAGTGATGCGGCGCGCCCCGGACCACCGCGCCGACCAGTTGCCGGAGAAGGAGGTGATGCGCCGCTGGTGGCGGCACATGGCGGACATCATGGCCACGGATGCCGGCGGCGCCCCGCTTGCCGAGCCCCTGCCCCTGATGTTCCACATGGACTGAGCCCCATGTCCGGCGCATACCCCCTTGGCGGATGGACCCCGGGCCGGCTGCTGGCCGTGCTCGATATCGGCAAGAGCAACGCCAAGCTGGTGCTGCTCGACCCGCTGGGCGGCGAGGAAATCGCCCTCCGGCAGAAGCCCAACGCGCCTTGCGGGGGCGGCCCGCTGCGCCAGCTCGACCTGGCCGGGCTGGAGGACTGGCTGCTGCGGTCCCTGTCCGGCCTGCCGGAACGCCATCGCATCGCCGCCATCCTGCCCGTGGCGCATGGCACGGCGGCCGTGCTGCTCGACGCGGCGGGCGAGCCCCTGCTGGCGCCCGACTACGAGGACCCGGCCCTGGCGGGCGAGGACGCGGCCTATGAGGCCCTGCGCGATCCCTTCGCGGCGACCCTGTCCCCCTCCCTGCCGGCGGGCCTCAACCTGGGGCGGCAGATCCATTTCGTGCAGCGCCGCCTGCCCGCGACCTTCGCCCGCACCGCCGCGGTCCTGCCCTATCCGCAATACTGGGCCCACCGGCTCTGCGGCACCGCGGCCAGCGAGGTCACCTCGCTCGGCTGCCACACGGATCTGTGGCAGCCGGCGCGGGCCCGCTTCTCCGCAATGGCCATCGGCCAGGGCTGGGAAAGGCTCTTCCCGCCGCTGCGCCCGGCCGGGGCCGTGCTGGGCCGGCTGCGGCCCGCCCTTGTCGCCCGCTGCGACCTGCCGGGGGATTGCGCGGTGCTCTGCGGCCTCCACGATTCCAATGCCTCCTACCTGGCCCATCTGACGCATCGCGCGGCGGCGGAACCCTTCGCCGTCGTGTCCTCCGGCACCTGGACGGTGCTGATGGCGCGCGGCACCCCGGCCTCGGCCCTGCGGCCGGAGCGGGACATGCTGGCCAATGCCGATGCCTGGGGCGGGCTGGTCGGCACCGCCCGCTTCATGGGCGGGCGGGAATACCGCGCCGTGGCCGGCCCGGATGCTCCGCAGCCCGGCGAGGCGGACCTGTTCCACGCCCTCGACAGAGGCGCCTCCGTGCTGCCGGGCTTCGCCGGGGGCGGCGCCTTCCCGGGGCGCCAGGGCGCGGTGCTGCGGGCGGAAGGGCTGGACGGCGCGGGCCGCAGCGCCCTGGCCAGCCTCTACCTGGCGCTGTTGACGGACCTGTCCCTGGACCTGCTGCACGCGGCCGGGGATGTGGTGGTGGACGGCCCCCTGGCTCGCGATCCGCTCTACCCCGCGCTTCTTGCGGCGCTGCGGCCCGGCTCGCGCCTCTTGCGCTGCCAGGACAGCGCGGGAACGGTCGCGGGCGCGCGCTGCCTCGTCCTGGGCCGGCAGGCACCGCCTCCCACCCCGGATGAGATCCCGCCCCCCACCTGGGCCAGCCGCATCCGCGCGGCGCGCCAGCGCTGGCGGCGGGCCCTGGCAACCACCCCGCCGGCAATCACCACCCCGGTGACCGGGCCCGGGGATGCCGCCGCGCCCATCGGACACGCCACCGGCAGCGCCTCGCCCGCGGGCCTGCCCAGCGTCTTGCCCTTGGCCGAATCCGCCTCTCCCGCCACGCCGGGCGGGATGACCTGAGGCTCCCGCATCCTGGGTCGAGGCCGTGCCCGCACTGCCCCGGCTGGAAGGGACGCAGGCGGGCGCGGGTCCTTCGCCCCGGACATCCCGGACCCCGACGAACCGCGGCGGAATTCGCAGGGCCCCGGCTTGGCACCCCGCCCCCGACTGCCTAGCTTCCTCCGCAGGTGGGGGACATCCCGCGCCGTGACGGCCCCCGCGAGGGCGCCACGGTCAACAAGAATGGGGGACGCCACCGGACCAGGACTTCCTGCGGCCGCGCACGATCCTCCACCCCGCCAAACCAAGGAGGAAGACTTGACCGCGACTGACAATCTCCGCGTTCTGCGCCAGAATCTCCGGCAGGCCCGCGCCCATGTCGCCGCCAGCGTCATGGGGCGCGCCAACCTGAACGCCAACCAGGGCCGCCTCGGCAGGGTCCAGCGCCTGATGCTTTCCGTCAACCGGACGCTCTGGCCGCGACAGGGCGAGGCAGGCATGGCGGCGGAACGGGACAGCCGGCAGCACTGAGGCCAGCCGTCGGGGCCAGCGCACCGGAACATGATCCGCCGGCCTCCACCCGCGGATCACGCCCGGCGCTCCCCATCCGGATGGGTCAGGCGGCCACGGCGCCTGGGCTCCAGGCCCGCACCGCCTCGCCCAGCCGCTCCGCCGCGCGCCGCAGCGCCGGCAGGGAATGGCCGGAAAAGCCCAGCACGAAGCCGTCCGGCCCCTTCCGCACCAGCCGGGTTTCCGACAGCAGCCAGCCCTCGATCCCGGCCGCCGCGCGGATGCGCACCGCCGTTCCGGGCGGCCAGTCCTCCGGCAGCAGGGCCAGAAGGGACAGCCCCTGGTCGGGCACCGTCACGCGCAGCAGGCCGCCGGAGGCACGCGGCAGGAGTTCCGCCAGCAGGTCGCGGGCGATCCGGTAGCGCGAGCGCATGCGCCGCACATGCGCGGCGAAGCCGCCGTCGCGAATCAGCTCGGCCAGGGCCTCGCCGGTCAGGCTGGGCGGAAAGCGGTCGCTGACCAGCCGCGCGGCGGCGACCCTCTCCAGCAGCTCCCCCGGCAGCACGGCGAACCCCGTCCGCAACCCGGGGAATAGCGTCTTGGAGAAGGTGCCGAGATAGATGACCCGCTCCCGCGCATCGATCCCGGCCAGGGCGGTCAGCGGCGGGCCGGCGTAGCGGAACTCGCTGTCGTAATCGTCCTCCACCACCCAGCTTCCCGCCTCGCGCGCCCAGTCGAGCAGGGCGAGGCGCCGCTCCATGCTCATCGTCACGCCGGTCGGGAACTGGTGGGAGGGCGTGACATAGGCCAGCCGCGCCGAAGGGGCCTGGCGCCGTCCCTCCCCCGCGTCCAGCCCGTGGCGGTCCACCGGGACGGGCACCAGCCGGGCGCCGCAGGCCTCCAGGATGCGCCGTGCCGAGGGATAGCCCGGGTCCTCCATCCACACCGCGTCGCCGGGACGCAGCAGCACCTCGGCGCAGAGGCGCAGCGCCTGCTGCGTGCCGCTGGTGACCAGCACCCGCCCCGGATCGCAGGCGATGCCCCGCGTGGCCGCGAGATGCTCCGCGATGGCGCTGCGCAGCCCCTCGCCGCCGCGCGGGTCGCCATAGCCGAAATGCGCCGCCTCGGCCGTGAGGTGGCGCCGAACGAGGCGGCCGAACTGGCGCAGCAGCGCCGGATCGGCATGGGTGCGGCCCAGTGCGAAGGGCGCCTGTCCCGGCAGGGGAATGGCGGCCCCGGCCGGCGCCGCAGCGCCCGGCCCGCGCGGCACCCGGGCGGCCACGAAGGTGCCCGCCCCGACCCTGGCCTCGGCCAGCCCGTCGCTCAGGAGCTGTTCATAGGCGATGACCACGGCGTTGCGGCGCAGCCCGAGCTGCGCGGCGAGGTCCCGGCTGGAGGGCAGGCGCAGCCCCGGTGCCAGCCGCCCGCCCAGGATCGCGGCGCGCAGCCCGGCATGCAGCCGGCCCGACTGGCTGCCCGCCCCGTCCAGCAACAGGGGCATATCCAGCACCTCCGGCTTCCGCCGGGAATTGGTTGGCATATCGTGCTCCGGATTGGCCCTCGCGCCGACCAATTTCACGGCCTCATGATGGCGGCGTCAATCAAGGCCTTTCCGATGTCCGAAACCCAGACCTATCCCGTCGAGGCGCGCAACCGCGTCAAGCGGCGGCACGACCGCGGCTTCTACGATCACGAGACGGTCCACCGGCTGCTCGACGCCGCCGCGCTCTGCCATGTCGCCTATGCCGTGGACGGCCAGCCCTATTGCACGCCGACCCTGTTCTGGCGCGAGGGCACGCGGCTCTACTGGCATGGCAGCAGCGCCAGCCGCATGCTGCGCAACCTGTCCGAAGGCCAGCCGGCCTGCCTGACGGTCACGCATTTCGACAGCCTGGTCCTGGCGCGCTGCGGCTTCAACCATTCCGCCGACTACCGCTCGGTGATGGCCTTCGGCCAGGCGAGGCTCGTGGCCGATCCGGAGGAGAAGTGCCGCGCCCTGGTGATGATGGTGGACCGCTTCTTTCCCCACCGCACCGCCGGGCTGCGCCAGAGCACCGACCAGGAGATCAAGGCCACCGCCGTCATTGCCATGGAGATCGAGAGCGCCTCGGCCAAGATCCGCGCCAAGGGCGTGGCCGATGACGAGGAGGATTACGCCTTGCCGGTCTATGCCGAGCGCCTGCCCATCCGCACGGTGATCGGCGCGCCGGAACCCTGCCCGCGTCTGCGGCCCGGCGTCGCGCGGCCGGCGGACCTGGCGTCCTACCGCGCGGAACGCCCGCTGGAGGAGGCCCTGGCCGAGGCCTATGCGGAGGCCTATCGCGGCTGATCGTACGGGGAGGGCGCGCGCCTGTCCCCGTCGATCCGGCAGGCTGCGCGCCCCTCCCCCTGCCCGGATCGAAGGCGGCCTTTCCGGTTCAGGGACCCGGAACTCACCCCCGGGGGATAGCCAGGAGGAAACAGCCAGGGGAAATCGGCCTCTCCATGTCCTTTCCCTGGCACCGCCGGGCCGGAACCGTCTGGCATGGTCCGCGACAAGGTGACACAAGCCGCCGGATTTTTCGGGAACGGGGTGGCCCCATGGCAGATCCAGCCAGAGTCTTCGCAGCATCGGAACAGGAAAGGGACAGGATCACGCCCGCCGCGCGGAAGGCGCTGTGGGGCTCCGCCCTGGGCTATGCCATGGATGGCTTCGACCTGCTGATCCTCGGCTTCATGCTGCGCGCCATCTCGGCCGATCTGGGGCTGAGCCCGGCCCAGGCCGCCTCCCTGGTCACGGCCACCCTGGTCGGCGCGGTGATCGGCGGCGTGGGCTTCGGCATGCTGTCCGACCGGCTCGGGCGCGTGCGGGTGCTGACCTGGACAATCGTGCTCTTCGCCGTCTTCACCGGCCTCTGCGCCCTGGCCCAGGGCTACTGGGACCTGCTGGTCTACCGCACCATCGCGGGCATCGGCCTGGGCGGCGAGTTCGGCATCGGCATGGCCCTGGTGGCCGAGGCCTGGCCGGCCAGCAAGCGCGCCCGCGCCTCCTCCTATGTCGGGCTGGGCTGGCAGGCCGGCGTGCTGCTCGCGGCCGTGGTGACACCGATGCTGCTGCCGGTCATCGGCTGGCGCGGGATGTTCGCGGTCGGCCTGTTCCCGGCCATCGCCGCCTATTTCATCCGCCGCAGCCTGCACGAGCCCGATGTCTTCGTGGAACACTCGGCGAAGGCCCCCGGCGCCTCGCCGCTGCGGCTGCTGGTGGCGGATGCCCAGGCCCGGCGCAGCAGCCTCGGGCTGGTGATCCTCTGCTCGGTGCAGAACTTCGGCTACTATGGCGTGATGATCTGGCTGCCGAACTATCTTTCCAGCCGGTTTGGCTTCGGCCTCACCCAGTCCGCCACCTGGACGGCCGTGACCATCCTCGGCATGGCGGTGGGCATCTATGCCTTCGGCCAGGTCGCCGACCGCGTCGGGCGCAAGCCGGCCTTCTTCGGCTGGATGCTGGGCGCGGCGGTCATGGTCGTCGTCTATTCGTGGCTGACCGATCCGGCGGCGCTGCTGGTCGGTGGCGCGGTGATGGGCTTCTTCGTCAACGGCATGCTGGGCGGCTACGGCGCGCTGATGAGCGAGCTCTATCCCACCGCCGCCCGCGCCACGGCGCAGAACGTGCTGTTCAACATCGGCCGCGCGGTGGGCGGCTTCGGCCCGGTGGCCGTGGGCGCCGTCGCGGCCGCCTATGGCTTCAAGACCGCCATCGCCCTGCTGGCCCTGCTCTACGTCCTCGACATCCTGGCCATGTGGTTCCTCATCCCCGAGCGCCGGGGCGCGGAGCTGGCCTGATCCGGTCCAGGCGCCGCGATCCGTCCGCCGGCCGCGCGCCACCCCGCGCCGGCCGGGCTCGATCCGGCCCGCACCCGCTGCGCCAACGCCGCCGGCACGAACCTTTCCCGGCTCTCGCATGGAGGGCCAGGGGCGGATCACAACCGGCGGCCAGACATCCGGGCCGCCGCACCGGGTTCCTGGCGGAGCGGGGGTTTGGAGGCGAGGCGGAGCCTTGGCCCCCAGGAACGCCCGATCAGTCCTCCAGCAGCATCGGGCAGGCAGGCTGCCCCGCCACCGTGGCAACAGCCACCGCCAGGGTGAAGAGGCGCCGCTCGTCGAAATAGCGTCCGACGAGCTGGGCCGCGAGAGGCAGGCCATCGGCGGACAGGCCGGTCATCACCGCCAGGGCCGGATGGCCGGTGACGTTGAAGGGCGTGCGCGCCTGCCGCGCATAGGTCCGGGCGATCTCCGCCGGGTCGTCGATCCGCGCCGCCGGGTCCATGGAGCTGGCGCAGAGCAGCACGTCCACCTCCCGGAAGGCGGCCTCCACCGCCGCGATCATGCGGTGGCGGGCGCGCTGGGCGCGGCCGAGATCCTCCGCCGTAAGGAAGGCGCCGGTCAGCAGCGAGGAACGCGTGAGCTGCGCGTAGTCGCCCGGCCGCTCGCGCAGCCAGCGCGCATGGATGGCGAAGGCCTCCGCATGGAGGATGACGCGGTTCACCGCCGCGAACTCGTCGAGCGAGGGCAGGGTGACGTCGCGGACCTGCATGCCCAGCGCGCCCAGCCATTCCGCCGCCCGCTCCAGCCCCGCCGCCATCTCCGGATCGGCGGGCATGTCGCGCTCGTGGAAATGCCGCACAAAGCCGACGCGCAGCCCCTTCAGGCTGGCGGCGGGGCCGGGGCGGTAATCCGCTGCCTGCGGCACGGCACTGCCGGGGTCCCCGGGATCATGGCCGGCGATGGCCTCCAGCAGCAGCGCGGCGTCCTCGGCACTGCGGGCCATGGGGCCGATATGGTCCAGCGTGAAGGCGAGCGGGAAGACGCCGGCGCGCGAGACCAGCCCATAGGTCGGCTTCAGCCCGGTGATGCCGCACTGGCTGGCCGGGTTGCGCACCGAACCGCCGGTATCCGTGCCGAGCGCCAGGGGAAAGAGCCCCGCCGCGAGTCCGGCGCCGGAACCGGAGGAGGAGCCGCCCGGGTGGTGGTCCGTGTTCCAGGGATTGCGCGCCGCCGGGAAGGGCAGGTCGTGGCAGGGACCGCCGATGGCGAATTCATGCGTGGACAGTTTGCCCAGGATGATGGCGCCCGCCGCGCGCAGCCTGGACACGACAGTGGCATCCCGCGCCGCGACATTGCCCAGCAGGATCTTCGAATGGCAGGTGGTGGGCAGGCCGGCGACGTCGATGATGTCCTTGATGCCGACCGGCACGCCATGCAGCGGACCGCGCTTGCGGCCCGCGGCGATCTCGCGCTCCGCCTGTGCGGCAGCGTCCAGCGCCGCCTCGGCGTCGAGACGGATGAAGGCATGGACCTGCGGGTCCATCCTGCCGGCGCGGTCCAGCAGGTGGCGGACCAGCACGGTCGGGGTCAGCGTCCCGGCCTCGTAGGCGGCGGAGATCGCGGCGGCGCCGAGGCGGTGCGGAGCGGATTCGGCGCGGCTCACGGGCGCGGCCTCACCTGCATGGGAGGCCAGGGTTCCGCAGCCGGGTCCGGATCGGGCGGCAGCCTGCCGCGCGCATCGGCGGCGCGCCGCGCGGCGGCCAGGACATCGTCGCGATGCCCGGCCAGGGCTTTCTCCAGGCCCATGGTCCGGGCCAGGGCTTCGATCAGGGAATCGTCCATGGCGGACAGGCTGGCATAAGCCGTGCCATCCTGCCTCCTGGCCAGTGAGCGGGCGTGCCGAGGCCGCCGCGACGTTCCGGCGGCAGGCGGGTCCGGCCCCGCCCACCGCGATCCACCGGCTCGGGAAAGCTCAGGCCGAAAGGCCGACCCGGCCCCGGCGCTGGGTGCGCAGCACGTCCTCGATCCAGCGGTCGAGGCGCATGGTCTCGGCCTCGGCCTCGGCCCGGTTGGGATAGGCCTCGGGGAAGCGTAGGGAAAGCCAGCGCCAGGCGACAAGGCGCTTGTGGACCTTCTCCGCACGTTCCAGCTCGTCGCGCTGGGCGCGTTCCGGCGCCGGCAGGCGGCCGGCCATGGGAGGCGTGACCGAACGGCCCGCGCCATGGTCCACGGCCCAGCGCGCCAGCCGGACGATGCCATTGTCGCGCTGGTCCACCGGGCAGAGGGCGTAGGTCCAACGCTGTGTCAGGGCGAGGCCTTGCACGCCGTCCACGGCGGTGGCGATGGCCATCTGCTGGCTGAGATCGGCCAGCCGGTAGTTCGGGTCGTCCCGCCGCAGCACGGCGCGGCGGATACGCGCCAGCACGCCGAAGAGGCTGTCCGACCCGATCTCCGCCGCCACGGCGGAAACGATGTCGGAATCGGGCTGCACCTGGGGGCGCAGGTCCTCCGGCAAGTCCGGCGGGGCTTCCAGCAGGCGCCGGATCTGCTCCGGCGCACCGCCGCCGGCCAGGACGGAGACGATGCCTTCCTCGAAGCGCCCGAAGCGCCCGGCACGGCCGCCGATCTGCTTCACCTCCTGCGTGTTCAGGTCGCGGCGCTGCTCGCCGTCGAACTTGCGGAGGGTGGAGAAGACGACACGGCGGATGGGCAGGTTCAGCCCCATGCCGATGGCGTCCGTGGCGACCAGGATATCGGCCTCGCCATCGCGGAAGCGCGCGGCCTCGGCCCGCGGCGGACCTCGGGGCTGAGGGCGCCATAGACCACGGCGACGCGCCGCCCGCGCCGCACCAGCTCGGCACGCAGGTCCAGCACGTCGCGGCGGGAGAAGGCCACCAGCGCGTCCCCGGGACGCAGGTCGCCGAAATTCACCGGCGCGCGGGCGGCATTCAGCGGGCTCTTGCGCTGGAGCGAGATCTCCTCGACCGGATCGTCGCAGAGCGCGGCGATACGCTTGACCATCGGCACGCAGTCCGGCGCGCCGAGCACGAGGACATGCCGGGCCGGGGCGCCCATGATCGCCGCCGTCCAGGCGGCGCCACGGTCGCGGTCCTGGAGGAGCTGCGCCTCGTCCACCACCGCCACGTCGGTCGGGTTGTGGAAGGGGCACATCTCCACGGTCGCGGCGAGGTGGCGGCTGCCCTCCACAGGCATGCGCTCCTCCCCGGTGGAGAGCGAGGCGGCGATGCCGCGGCTGGCCAGCGCCTCGCGGAACTCATGCGCCAGCAGGCGGAGCGGGGCCAGGGCCATGCCGCTTTCCGCGGTGGCGAGGCGGTCGAGTGCCAGATGGCTCTTGCCGGAATTGGTCGGGCCGGTGACCAGGGTGATGCGGCGGTTCAGCGCCCGCGCGGTGCGGAAATGTGCCGCGAAACGGTCCAGCGCAGCGACACGGGCGACGGCGGCGTTGAGGCCCTTGCCGCCGATCAGCGCCGGGGCCGCAGGGCGCCCCGGGCGGGGCTGCTCCGCCTCGCGCCAATGGGTGATCTCGCCGCGAAGCGCCGCGACGTCCGCCGGATCGAACTCCCAGCGCTCGCCCTTGCGCGACGGCACGCGGCGGGCGACGGGAATCAGGCCGGTGCCGGCCCAGCGCGTGGCCTCCCGCAGCGAGGCGTCGAGCATGTGCGCGACCTCCTCGATGCCGATGAGGCTCTTCTCCCATTCGCGCAGCCGGCTGACCTCGGCCCGGCGACGTTCGCGGGCGAGTTTCTCCGCCTCGCGCTGTTGCGCGCGGCGGGTCTGCTCGGTGGCGCTGACGCGACCGACGAAGTCGCGGATGGCGGGGCGATCGAGCGAGAAGGCCTCGGCCACAGTCTGGGCAAGAAAGGCCTGCCGCTCAGGGTTCAGCTGGGTGCCGGAAACATCGCTGAGCTCGGACAGCACCGCCTCCATCGCCCCTTCCGGGGTAGGGGCGAGGTTCCGCAGGCGCTCCCGCACCACATTGTCGAGATGCGAGAGGAGCTGTTCGTCCGCCGGCTCGGGCGTCTCGATCGCGGCGGCGGCTTTTGTCGCGTCGCTCCGCTGCACCCAGACCTGGCCGGCACGGTTGGCGAGGTCCAGCAGGCGGGATGCCCAACGGCGGCGGCGCACTTCGCAAAGGGCGAGGCGTACCGTGTCGCCATCGGCGGGCAGGCGGCGGATGACAAGGCGGAGAAGCTGCTGCAGTTCTCGGCTGTCAACGGCATAGCCGGCCGCCTCGATGGCGGCTTCGGCTGGATTGCCAGGGGAAAGAGCGGTCATGGAACACATTGTCTTACGCCCCTGTGGTTGGGGCTGGAACACGGCATACTTCTTTTGTCCACGCTGCTGGGTGCGCGTACGGGGGTATGTTGCGTGCTTGTGTGTGGGGGGGGGTGTTTGGATGCGGGGACAGGATTTGAACCTGTGACCTTCAGGTTATGAGCCTGACGAGCTACCGGGCTGCTCCACCCCGCGCTGGGTGATGGTGTGATGGTGACGTGGGCGGCGATCGGGTCGGGGGGTGTGGGAGGTTCCCATCGGGCGGCCTGGCGGCGACCGACTCTCCCGCGTCTTGAGACGCAGTACCATGGGCGCTGAGGCGTTTCACGGCCGAGTTCGGGATGGGATCGGGTGTGGCAGCCTCGCTAGGGCCACCAGGCCACCGGATGGGAACCTTGGATTTGTATGTACCGACCTGATGCTGTTGGGTGATGGGAGGATCTGTGCCGGGCGGCCCTGTTGTGTGTGGGCATGCGGCGCTGGGAGGGCGATGTGTGTTCGGGTGTGATGTGTGTGTGTGTGTGAGCGGGTGCGCTTTGGTGCTGCGCGCGGTGTCCCTTGTTGGGGGGACTGCGGCGGCGGGGGAGTGATGGAGTTCGATCGGGCGATTAGGACCGCTCGGCTGCATGCATTGCTGCACTTCCACCTGCGGCCTATCGACGTGGTGGTCTTCCACGGCCCTTGGGGAGACCTGGTTTTGAGGCTGGTTTCCCGCTTAGATGCCTTCAGCGGTTATCCGTTCCGTACTTAGCTACCCGGCGATGCTCCTGGCGGAACAACCGGTGCACCAGAGGTACGTCCATCCCGGTCCTCTCGTACTAGGGACAGATCCTCGCAAGTCTCCAACACCCATGGCAGATAGGGACCGAACTGTCTCACGACGTTCTAAACCCAGCTCACGTACCGCTTTAATCGGCGAACAGCCGAACCCTTGGGACCTGCTCCAGCCCCGGGATGCGATGAGCCGACATCGAGGTGCCAAACCTCCCCGTCGATGTGGACTCTTGGGGGAGATCAGCCTGTTATCCCTAGAGTACCTTTTATCCGTTGAGCGATGGCCCTTCCACGCGGGACCACCGGATCACTAAGGCCGACTTTCGTCTCTGCTCGCGCTGTCGCGCTCGCAGTCAGGCGGGCTTATGCCTTTGCACTCAACAGCCGATGTCCGACCGGCCTGAGCCCACCATCGCGCGCCTCCGTTACACTTTGGGAGGCGACCGCCCCAGTCAAACTGCCCACCACGCAGGGTCCTGGCCCGGGCTGACCGGGCTCAGTGAGATGCCAGAAAGAAACAGGGTGGTATTTCAAGGTTGCCTCCACCTGAGCTAGCGCCCGGGTTTCGATGGCTCCCACCTATCCTACACAGTTCCTTCCTGGCACCACTGCGAAGCTGCAGTAAAGGTTCATAGGGTCTTTCCGTCTGACCACGGGTACCCCGCATCTTCACGGGGAATTCAATTTCGCTGAGTCTATGCTGGAGACAGTGGGGAAGTCGTTACACCATTCGTGCAGGTCGGAACTTACCCGACAAGGAATTTCGCTACCTTAGGACCGTTATAGTTACGGCCGCCGTTTACCGGGGCTTCGGTTCGATGCTTGCACATCTCCCCTTGACCTTCCGGCACCGGGCAGGTGTCAGACCCTATACGTCATCTCTCGATTTCGCAGAGCCCTGTGTTTTTACTAAACAGTCGCTACCCCCTGGTCTGTGCCACCCTACCTTGCTTGCGCAAGAAGGGGTCTCGCTTATCCCGAAGTTACGCGAGTAATTTGCCTAGTTCCTTCAGCATAGTTCTCTCAAGCGCCTCGGTATTCTCAACCAGTCCACCTGTGTCGGTTTCGGGTACGGTCTTTATCGACAGCGCTGTTTCCTGGGCTGCTCTGGCTGCCGCCCCAATCCGATAAGGGGCAACAACGCTTTGCAGCCGTCACGTCTGTCAGGCCCAGGAATATTCACCTGGTTCCCATCGACTACGGCTTTCGCCCTCGCCTTAGGGGCCGGCTCACCCTGCGCGGATTGACCTTGCGCAGGAACCCTTGGACTTTCGGCGACAGGGGTTCTCACCCTGTTTATCGCTACTCATGTCCGCATTCGCACTTCCGATACCTCCAGCAGCCCTCACGGGTCTGCCTTCGCAGGCCTACGGAACGCTCCGCTACCACGCATGCTTGCGCATGCATCCACAGCTTCGGCACGTGGCTTGAGCCCCGTTACATTTTCGCCGCAAGACAGCTATTAGACCAGTGAGCTATTACGCTTTCTTTAAAGGATGGCTGCTTCTAAGCCAACCTCCTGGTTGTTTTGGCCGTCTCACATGCTTTCCCACTTAGCCACGATTTGGGGGCCTTAGCTGGTGGTCTGGGCTGTTTCCCTCTCGACAATGGACCTTAGCACCCACTGTCTGTCTGCCGTCCTGTACTCTTCGGCATTCGGAGTTCGGTAGGGTTTGGTAGGGCTTTGGGCCCCCCTAGCCCTTCCGGTGCTCTACCTCCGAAGGTAATCGGACGACGATCTACCTCAATAGATTTCGCGGAGAACCAGCTATTTCCGAGTTTGATTGGCCTTTCACCCCTAGCCACAGCTCATCCCCGACTTTTTCAACAGGCGTGGGTTCGGCCCTCCAGTGGGTGTTACCCCACCTTCAGCCTGGCCATGGCTAGATCACTCGGTTTCGGGTCTTCTGCCGGCAACTCAAGCGCCCTTATCAGACTCGCTTTCGCTGCGCCTACACCTCTCGGCTTAAGCTTGCTGCCAACAGAAACTCGCGGACCCATTATACAAAAGGTACGCCGTCACACCTCCCATGATTGAACATTGGGGTGCTCCGACTGCTTGTAGGCGCTCGGTTTCAGGTCTCTTTCACTCCCCTCGTCGGGGTGCTTTTCACCTTTCCCTCACGGTACTTGTGCACTATCGGTCGCCAAGGAGTATTTAGGCTTGGAGGGTGGTCCCCCCACGTTCAGACAGGGTTTCACGTGCCCCGCCCTACTCGAGGATCCTGCAAGACACTACGCCTACGGGGCTATCACCCGCTCTGGCCGGCCTTTCGAGACCGTTCGGCTTCTTCTTGCACAATCACTGGCCTGCTCCGCTTTCGCTCGCCACTACTCGCGGAATCTCTGTTGATGTCTTTTCCTCCGGGTACTGAGATGTTTCAGTTCCCCGGGTTTGCCTCCGGCACCTATGAATTCAGTGCAGGATCTCCCATACGGGAGGGGTTTCCCCATTCGGACATCCGCGGATCAACGATCGCTCGCATCTCCCCGCGGCTTTTCGCAGCGTGCCACGTCCTTCATCGCCTCTTGGCGCCAAGGCATCCACCGAACGCCCTTCTGTCACTCTATCTCTCTCCCGCCGCCGCCCGCGCGCAGAACCAAGGCGCACCGGTCAGGCAGCGAGCGTGTCACCGAGGCACTCGCTCAGTCACTCACACTCATTCACTCGATAACTTGCTCTCTCAGGCACGTCGCCTTCCAGACAGTCCGTGCGGCATCCTGGCAGCCCAAAGGCTGCCGCCACACTTCCTGGCCTCTTCGACGTGCCAGATCCTATTCACCCTGTAAAAGAACACCGCTCCCCGTCCCGCCCCCTGCCGGGCCGCCTTCTCCAGGCGGCGCGGCTTCGCGCGGGCACGGCTTGAACCGTGTGGGGTTTCACTGCTCGCGCAGGCTGCGCCATGGCCTGGGGCGCGGACATCGTCCGGCCCCGTGGCCCCGGGTGCAGCCCGCGGATGGCTTTGGCGGAGGCAGGCGCTGCCTGGGATCTGCCATCCCGCCTTGCTCCATGGAGGCGATCGGGTTCGAACCGACGACCCCCTGCTTGCAAAGCAGGCGCTCTCCCAACTGAGCTACGCCCCCGCGATTTCTGACGCGATTTCTGACCGGCCTGTCGCCAGCAGCTCTCGGCATGGCCCGAACATGGGCCAGGGAGGACTTG